>NZ_CAXBOC010000548.1:0-3483 GCF_963976465.1 uncultured Cyclobacterium sp.
ATCTATGGCATGGCTTATATGTTCGTCTTTGGATTGGGTACATTCCCTGTGATGATTTTGCTTATGTTTTCAAAGGATGTATTCTCTTTAAATTTTAGAATGAAAATGAACAAGGCAATGCCCTATTTTGTGATGTTTATGGGGGTGCTATTTGTTTTAAGAGGTATGGGTTGGGGAATACCTTACCTGAGTCCCAAGCTTGGACTGCCAACAGCCCATGCCACGGAACTCCTAGATAGTGATATTACCCATTGTGAATGATGAGAAATCAAGTCCTTGCTGGATAGTAACCCTGAATGCAAATAATGAAATTGATGCTTAAATAAGGGGGCATTTGTTCAAATGGCTCATTGCCACCGGTTTCACTTATAGATTTTTCATTCATTTTGCTGTTGGAAGTCTCCGCATAGGACTTCACTGCATGGGGAGGTCTAAATCGGTTCACTTTAACCTGACTCAAGGCCAAATAATTGTTCTCGGGATTATTGGAATTGGCTTTAATAGAATTTGATAATAAGATATGGGAATGAGCAGGTAAGTTTTTTTCTTCTAACTGGAAGGATTCCTGACCACCAATTTCACCGTTCTTTTTTGGACTTAGCCCCGGTCCTGACCCACTTCCAACGGGCATTCTACCTCTCAAATCCGGTAAAGCAAAAGTGGTCTTCCCATCTCCTCCATACATATCGCCTAAAATTGAAAACAAAGATTGATTGTCTTTGATGGACATTATCCTACCATCACAAGGCGCATAACCGCGTGGTGTGAAATTGCCTGCAAACATTTTTATAACTCCTATGTACTCTTCAAACATATTTAATTTGATTTGTTAAAATGTATCGTTTATTTGTTGATGGGTAAAATAATCAAAATATATTTTATAAGGTAGATTTAAGTGTGTTTTTGATTCGGTTTATTGGGTAATTGTCCAAATAAAAAATATTATTGCCCTATTGTTGCACTCTAAGCATTAGTTTTTTTTGAGGCCTGGAAATGGTTGAAAAAGCGTTGGCGTTTTTCTGTGTGAATGGGAAACGGTTAATCACTCAACGGTTTTTCTATATTAAGAATAACCGATTGCCTAATAGGTAATTTGAAATTAATTTATCTCTTGACTTAAGATGCCATCGGTACAGGTTTTTGGTTTTACTGATGAGTTTTTTAATAAAATAGTTGGCTTAGTTTGAAATTTGTTGCCCTACTTTTTGTAATTTGTTTAACTCGGATAATTTAAGAGGGTTTCCGGAGCTTTCTAATGAAGTGTTGCAATTGCAATAAAATCTGGTTGTTTGGAGTTTTTAGTTTAGTACCGCTAAGCAATGTAGTGGCTGGTTTTGAAGTGATATCAGTACGAAATAGATTGTCTTTTGGGTGTTTTGTATTTAAATCAATAGATTAATGGGTGTAAACCATGAATAAATTTATCAACTGTGCCCTATTGTTTTTCATCAGTTATTCAATTCATGCACAACAAATTGAGAAGTATTTAATCAAGACAGAAATCGGTGATATTGAGCTTGAAGTGTATCCCGATAAAGCTCCATTAACTGTAGGAAATTTTCGTGCTTACGTTAATAATGGGCTTTATTCGAATTCTAGTTTTTTCCGGGTATGTACCCCGGAAAACGAAGCGGAAAGAGAGATAAAGATTGAAGTAATCCAAGGGGGAGATGTGCCTGACAGTTTATTGTTGGCTCCAATACCCATAGAAACAAGCGAAGAAACAGGCATAAAACATAAAAATGGAACCATATCCATGGCCAGATTAGGGCCCAATACGGCGCAAAGTTCATTCTTCATTTGTATTAATGCGCAACCTGAACTGGATTATAAGGGAAAAAGAAATCCGGACGGGTTTGGTTTTGCTGCTTTTGGTACGGTTACAAAGGGGATGGAACTGGTAAAAAAAATTCAATCCCGAGAAGAAGTGGACCAATACCTTGTTAATCCTATAAAAATAAAATCCATACAAAGAATACATTAAATGAATTTGTTTCCGGGGTAAGGAATAATATTTCATAAAATTCTAAAAATACAGTTAATATATAGATAAAAATGCTTTATTTGTTGGGTAAAATAAACCCAAAAATTGCTGTATGTTAGTCTTTGTTTTGATACTACTGGTGCTGGCCATTATTGTGGTAGCGATCATTAAATTTGAAATCCACCCTTTTCTCGCCTTATTCTCGGGAGCTATTCTATATGGGCTATTGGCAGGAATGCCTACAGCCTTGATTATTAGTTCCATAACTGAAGGGTTTGGAGGAGTCTTGGGGAGAATAGGTTTACTGATTCTTTTTGGAGTAATTATTGGGACTTTTCTGGAAAAATCCGGCGGTGCTTTTGTCATTGCAAAGAAAGTGCTGTCTTGGGTGGGGCAAAAATCAGTAATGCTTGGAATGATGATTACCGGATACATTTCTTCTATTCCTGTATTTGGCGACAGTGCTTTTATCATGTTAAATCCAATCAATAAATCACTCTCCTTTAAAGGCAAGTTGCCTTATGCCGCAACAACCGTGGCCTTAACCTTGGGGATTACTGCTACACATTCACTGGTGCCTCCCACTCCGGGACCTATAGCTGCTGCAGGTATTCTGGAAGCCGATTTAGGAAGAATAATTTTATTTGGTACCATTATCAGTGCTTTGGGATTGATACCCTGTTACTACTTCTGCAAGTATTGGGTCTCAAATATCCATTTAGAACCGGTCTTTGCCAAAGTAGATAAGTTAGGTTATGCAGGCAAAAGTCCTTCGCTTGGCAAATCTTTTATGCCAATTATCATTCCTTTGGTTTTGATAATTTTATCTTCTATTGCAGCATATCCAACTAAACCCTTTGGTGACAATCAATTCACCTCACTAATTTCATTTATTGGTAACCCAATAATTGCTTTACTTTTGGGCGCTTTTTTGGCTTTTAGCTTGCCTGAAAAATTGGACAGAAAAATACTGTCATCTTCGGGTTGGTTTGGAGAAGCATTATTAATAGGTGCACCTGTGATACTCATCACAGGTGCTGGAGGAATTTTTGGTAAAATGTTACAAAATTCCGGAATTGCTGATCAGATTAGTGGTTTGATGAGTAGTGGACATTGGAGTTTATTCCTTCCTTTTGCCATGGCATTTGCTTTGAAATCTGCTCAGGGTTCTTCTACCGTTGCCTTGGTGACTACAGCCTCCATTATGGTTCCATTGATGCCTGCCTTGGGTTTGGATACTGAGGTAATGCGGGTATTTACCGTTTTGGCTACAGGGGCAGGGGCCATTGCTGTATCGCATGCCAATGATAGCTTTTTCTGGGCCATGACCCAATTGTCAGGAATGAATATCAAACAAGGTTACCAGTCACACAGCTTGGGTACCTTTATTTTATCCATTACCTCCATGGCCATTATATTCCTTATGGCCAGTATATTGACTTAGGCGTTTACAGAATTTTAGGGGTTATTTGGCTGTCCATCCTCCGTCTACGGTAAGG
>NZ_CAXBOC010000549.1:0-3479 GCF_963976465.1 uncultured Cyclobacterium sp.
TCCGGTGATTCTGGCCCGCATCCTGTAAACAGCATACCTGAAGCCAGGGAACCGGTAAATAAAAGTTTTAGGTTTTCTCTTCTGTTCATTGCTTTAGATATTTTTCTTGTTCAGTTGATCGATAATGTATTCGGAAGTTCTCCAAGAGTTGGCCAGGATGGTCCAAGTTGGGTTTTTATCCGCTTGAGAAACAAAAGCTCCACCATCTACTACAAACAAATTTTTGCAATCATGTGCCTGCGAATATTTGTTCAATACAGATGTTTTTGGATCATTTCCCATACGTGTAGTCCCAACTTCATGTATAATTCTTCCAGGTTTATGCAACCCAAACTCTCTGTCCCTTCCAGGTTTTTCTCCCAAGATAACTGCTCCCATGCTGGTCAAAATTTCTTCAAACGTATCATGCATGTGCTTGGCTTGGTTCAGTTCTTGATCACTCCATTTGTAATGGAATTTCAATACCGGTATACCATATTTATCCACCACCTGATCATCTATTTCACAGTAGTTTTCATAACGTGGAATACTTTCCCCTCTACCTGACATACCTACAGTACTACCGAAAAATCTTCTAATATCTTTTTTCAAGCCGGCACCATAGCCTCCGTTTACTCCCGGATTACCAAATTCATCTTTGACATATTGTCTCATGGTGTCCATTCCGCCACCAAAACCATAGGAAGGCATTCCCATACCACCCCAATATTCTATATGGTAACCTCTGGCAAAATCCAGGTTTTTTTCATTAAGCCACCAAGGCGTATAAACGTGCATTCCACCTACGCCATCTTCATTGTATCTTTCTCTGTCCATCAGGTCAGGGAGAATTCCCATCCTATCTGCTCCTGTGGAGTCATGCAGGTAATGGCCTACATGCCCGGAACTATTTCCTAACCCATCAGGGTGTTGTGCAGACTTGGAGTTCAACATGATCCTTGCCGATTCACAAGCAGAAGCTCCCAGTACAACCACCCTTGCAGAAAGTTTGTATTCTTGCATGTCAAGCTTACTTATGAAAGTAACCCCGGTAGCTTCACCTTTATCATTGGTAATTACTTTTCTGACCATGGCCATGGTGAAAAGGTCTACTTGTCCTTTTTTCATGGCCGGTTTTACCAAGCAAGTTCCTGCAGAAAAATCTGCATAAACTTGACAAGCCCTGTTGCATTGGCTACAGAAGAAACAGGTTCCCCTGTCATTGTTTACCGGTCTTGTAAGGATGGAAAGGCGAGAGGGTATAACAGGAACATTGACCTTGTCCGCACCTTTTTTGATGAACAATTCATGCAAACGAGGTTTGGGAGGAGGAAGGAAATTGCCATCCGGCTCATTGTTGATTCCCTCTTTGGAACCAAACACACCGATCAGTTTGTCCACCTTGTCATAATAAGGAGCTATGTCATCATAACTGATGGGCCAGTTTTCGCCCAAGCCATCAAAATCCTTTCGCTTAAAATCTAAAGGACCAAATCTCAAAGAAATTCTTCCCCAGTGATTGGTTCTCCCACCCAGCATTCTGGATCTAAACCAATCAAATTCACTTCCTTCACCTCGGGTATAAGGCTCTCCGTCAATTTCCCAACCACCTATGGCAGCATCAAAATCTCCGAATGGACGCACAGTACCGGCGCCTCTTCTGGGGGATTCCCATGGTGGCCTTAATTGGGTTCTGTGCTCCTCTATGGCCGGGTCAAAATCAGCCCCAGCTTCTACTACTGCTACCTTCAATCCGGCTTCCGCCAAGATTTTGGAA
Source organism: uncultured Cyclobacterium sp. (assembly GCF_963976465.1). Lineage (NCBI taxonomy): Bacteria > Pseudomonadati > Bacteroidota > Cytophagia > Cytophagales > Cyclobacteriaceae > Cyclobacterium > uncultured Cyclobacterium sp. The sequence continues at coordinate 1,757 of NZ_CAXBOC010000549.1, forward strand.
GACATTCCACCACCTGCTCCAGATCCTACGATGATTACGTCGTAAGCATCTCCGGCGGTCTGTATTTGAATACTCATTCTTTGTTTTTTATTAATTACTTTGAAAAATTAAGATAATTTTCTGATAATAAAAAGAAACATTTTTAAAGAAGGATACCACTATTACCAAAAATAGGCTATTTTTTATAGTAGCGGTCGTAAATGTTTCCAAACTGTTTGTGCGACAATCCTTTGCCCTTCACTTGTCGGGTGAATGCCATCCGGTAGGTTTAAATCAGGATTTCCCGCAACTCCCTCCAGCAAAAACGGGATCATTTCAACCTCTTGCTTTGTAGCAATCTCTGCGTACATTTCCCTAAACTCTTCCGAATATTCCTGTCCCATATTGGGTGGGATTTGCATTCCTGCCAACAGAATCTTGGTATCCGGAAACCTACTTGATACGGAAGAAATGATCGCATTGAGGTTTTTTCTGGTTTCCGCTAAAGGGATTCCTCTCAATCCGTCGTTTCCTCCCAGTTCAAGAATGAACACTTCAGGTCGGTCTTCCAAAAACCAATCGAGCCTACTCAAGCCACTGGCAGTTGTTTCGCCACTTAAACCACCATTGATCACACGATAGTTTAAGTTTAGGCTATCTATTTTATTTTGGATTAAAGAAGGGAATGATTCGTCTTCATCCAAGCCATAGCCCGCTGTCAGACTATTGCCATAGAATAAAATATTTTTTTTCTTTTGCTTCTCAGGCTTTTTATCTGCTGTTGGTGTAACCTTTTTCTCTGTTTCCTGTTTTTGATTACAGGAGACAGTAAAAAAGGTAGTTGCTACAAAGAGCAGCATTACAGGAGCTATTGTTTTTATCAATTTTAACATTTGAAATATTTTTACAATCAATTATCAAAATTACTAAACTTAATCCACTATTGGTTTTGTTCAAAAGGGATAAGTTTTTTTCTTTGAAAGATATGAACATACTAAGCGTTGAAAATCTGAGTAAAACCTACCGTAGTGGAAACAGGAAACTCACTGTATTAGATCAAGTAAGTTTTGAAGTGGAACAAGGGAAAACCTTGTCCATCGTCGGTCCCTCCGGGAGCGGAAAAACCACCCTTTTGGGCCTTTGTGCCGGTTTGGATGTGGCAAGTGCCGGCAGCGTTCGCATGGATGGTAAAGCACTTGAAAACATGAGTGAAGACCAACGGGCCGGCATTAGAAATCAATTGGTGGGTTTTATATTCCAAAATTTTCAACTTTTACAAACTTTAACAGCATTGGAAAATGTAATGGTTCCTTTGGAGCTAAAGAAACGAAAAGATGCCAAAGAAAAAGCCAAAGAGCTTTTGGTAAAAGTTGGGCTGGGTGACAGGTTGACCCATTACCCCAATCAATTATCTGGAGGGGAACAACAAAGGGTTTCAATTGCCAGAGCATTTGCAAATGAGCCTAAAATATTGTTTGCAGATGAACCTACAGGCAACTTAGATACCGAAACCGGAGAGTTGGTAGAAAACCTTATTTTTAAGTTGAACGAAGAGCAAGGGACCACTTTAATTTTGGTTACCCACGATCTGGAATTGGCAGCAAAAACACATCAATCTTTACATATCAAAGGGGGTAAAATACAGGAGGCTATACATGATTGATTGGGCTTGGTCTATTAAAATGGCCAGAAGAGAATTTAGAAAAACAGGGGTCAAATTAATTCTGTTTGTTTCAGCAATCGT
>NZ_CAXBOC010000550.1:0-3477 GCF_963976465.1 uncultured Cyclobacterium sp.
AGGAGATCTAGTTGACCGTCGTTGTTGAGATCCGAAAATGCCACACCACTTGAATAACCGGGCAGGTCAAAACCCCAAGCCTTTGACACATCTTCAAAGGTGAGGTCCTGCTTGTTTTGAAACATAAAATTGGCAAGGTGGGCTCCTTCAAGGGGTTTTAATTTTTCAAATATTTCACGGCTGTTCAAACGGGCAAAATTGGATCTGTAATCTACAAAGTCCCGATTGGTGATGTCTCGGGGATAGCCATTGGTAATGAATAAGTCCTTCCAACCATCATTGTTCCAATCTGCCCATAAGGGAGCCCAGCTCCAATCGGTAGCTGCTACTCCTGCCATAAAGCTGATGTCTGAAAACTGCGGTAAAGAGTCGTTAGAAAAACCCCGGTTGAGCTGAAGGGTATTCCGCATAAATTGAGGTTCATATCCCGTTTTTATTTCAGAAGTAAAACGGTCATGGCCTGTCTTCCCAAACATTAACTTCTGGCGATAGTTTTTATTGGGCAACATGTCTACTTCCATAAAATCCGCTTTGCCATCATTGTTGATATCGGCTATATCGTTTCCCATGGCGGAATAACTGGTGTGTTGGAACACCTTTTCTGCAACATTTTTAAAGGTTCCATCTTGCTGGTTCAGGTATAGAATATCATTCGACAAGTAATCGTTACTTATAAAAATGTCCGGCCATAAATCCCCGTTGATGTCGGCAATGGCCAAGCCCAAACCATAGCCTTCAATGGTAATTCCACTTACCGCTGATACATCGGTAAAAGTCAGGTCCCCATTGTTTTGGAATAGCTTATCGGTATTCAACATCTCTCCATTGATCCTTTTAGGCCGAATGATATTGGGACCTGTCTCATCCGTCATATTATTCATTAGGTACATGTCTAAATCACCATCCCGATCATAATCAAAAAAAGCAGCTTGGGTGCTAAAACCTGTGTCATCCAACCCATAATCAGCGGCTTTTTCTTTAAATTTAAAATCTCCCAAGTTGATGTACAATTCATTTTTTCTTTGAATGGCGCCATAAGGGCCGGAAAAACAAAGGTAGATGTCTCTTAAACCATCTTGATTGATATCCACTATGGATACTCCTGTAGCCCATTTCCCCTTGGTAGAAATTCCGGAGACTTCTGTTTGATTGGTAAAAGAAAAGTCACCTTCATTAGAAAATATTTCACAACTCCCCATGTTGGAAGTAAAGACCAGGTCGTCCAGTCCATCATTGTTAAAGTCTGCCACAGCTACACCGGCCCCATTGTAAAAGTATTCGTAGGTAAGAATATTGAAAAACTCGTCCTCAATCAGGCTGTTTTCAAAATCTACTCCCGTATCATCCGGACTTAAAGAGGTAAACCTTGTCTTTTCTTTACAAGAGAAACATAGCAAAAAAAATATAACCAAGGAATGGGTTGGCGATAAAAATGAAGGCTTTTTCATTCAAATTAATATTTGCAAAGGGCAACTTTTTGACTGGCAATATAAGGTTTTTGACCGGCCTAAATCATGAATATTAGGGTTTTATTTGGATGATTATTAGCGGAATTAATAGGGGCGAGATTTGGAGCTACTGATGTATTGGGGTATATTTAAACTTCAACCTACTAAAAACCATAATTAAACATGAAATATTCTAAGTTAAAATTTCTATCAGCAGCCTTTGTTTGCGGAGGTTTGCTTTACGGTTGTGGAAGTTCTACGGAGACAGAAACCGAAACAGATTCCCCATATTTTACAGCAGATGAAGATCAAGGAGGCTTGGCCCTTCCTTCAGGTTTTCAATCCTATGTTATTGCTGAGGATCTTGGGAGAGCAAGGCACTTGGCGGTTAGAGATAACGGCGACATTTATGTAAACCTAAGAGAAGCCAATGATCAAGGAGGAATTGCAGCACTTAGAGATACTGATGGAGATGGAAGAGCAGATGAAATCAAGTATTTCGGTGATTTGGGCGGTACAGGAATGGCTTTTTATAATGGTAACCTATACGCCTCAAACGACAGTACTGTTTTTCGATTTTCCTTTGCCGGAGAGGATTTATTGCCTGACAATGCATCCTCACCAGATACCATTGTTTCAGGGCTTCCTGTGCAAACCTCTCATGCTGCCAAATCCTTTACTTTTGATGATGAAGGATTTTTGTATGTCAATATCGGTGCCCCATCCAATGCTTGCCAGGAACAAGATAGAACCAAGGGATCTCCAGCCATGGACCCTTGCCCTTTATTGGAAAGGCATGGTGGGGTTTGGAGATTTGATGCAGAAAAGATTGGACAAACTCAAATGGAGGATGGTCATAGGTATTCCACCGGGATAAGAAATGCTGTGGCCTTGGAATTCAACCCCTTCGATGGACATGTATATGCAGTACAACATGGTAGAGACATGTTGACTGGGTTGTTTCCTGACATGTTTACAACAGAAGAAAGTGTGGAACTACCTGCAGAAGAAATGTTTAGGCTGAGTGACGGTGCAAATTTTGGATGGCCATATTGTTATTATGACGGGAAGCAAAATATACGTTTAACTGCACCGGAATATGGTGGAGACAAGGAAAGTTCCGAGAGATGTGAAGGAACAGTTGCTCCTGTTGCTACATTTGCAGCCCATATGGCCCCCAATGACTTGTTGTTTTACTCAGGGGATCAGTTCCCGGAGCGTTATAAAGGAGCAGCTCTTATTGCTTTTCATGGTTCTTGGAATAGGGCTCCATTGGGACAAAAAGGATATAAAGTAAGCATGTTGCCTTTTCAGAATGGCTCTCCAAGTGGTGATCAACAGGATTTTGCAGATGGTTTTGCAGGAATAGAAGAGATAGAAGCACCTAGTGATGCCAAGCATAGGCCTACAGGTTTAGCGATGGCTCCTGATGGAACAGTAATTATTTCCGACTCTGTTACCGGAAAGATCTGGCGTGTGTTCTATCAAAAAGACAATACCATGGCAATGAATTAAATTTTATGCAATACGAGTAATTTTTAATAAAAAGTAAAGGGAAATGTTTGGTAAACTTTTCCCTTTCTCTTTTTTGGATGATCTTAAAATTAAAGCAAATCTTCCTTTGGCCGGGTTGGTAAGAATTCTTTGGAAGCTGTATTTCTAGAAAAGCTAGGTTTTCCTTGAGCCATCATTTTAAAGCCATAAATTGCACCAAATTTATTAACAGCTAAAAATATCTGATGACAATTAAATTTTATGCCCCACTATGGGGAAATATCCTGACTTTTGAAAACTTTTGTAACAATGTAAAAGAAGCGGGGTATGATGGGGTAGAAATGCACCTTCCACTGAAAACCAAAGAGAGAGATCATTTGCTGGCCATACTTAAAGACCATGATTTAGAATTGATCGGACAATATTTTCAATCCTTTGAAGCTGATCCTAAAGAAAATTTAAATGCTTATGAAAAATATTTAAAGCACCTCATTGCTGCGGAACCGGTGCTGATCAATTGTCAAACAGGTAAAGA
>NZ_CAXBOC010000551.1:0-3463 GCF_963976465.1 uncultured Cyclobacterium sp.
CACCAATGGAGATGATGTCGCAGACAAGAAAGAGATCTTACTAGGGCCTTTCGAAACCAAAGATACCCATGGTATGATCAACAATCTTTTCAGAGGCTTAGATGGATGGATTCATGCCTCCCATGGTTTTAGCAATGTCTCAACTGTTTCAGGAAAAGATGGCAATTCTGTTACAATGACCTCCGGTAACACCTTCCGTTTCACGATGGATGGCCAACATGTGGAGAAAACCAGTGATGGAAGAATCAACCCATTTGGATCTGACCTGGACAAATGGGGTTACCATTATTCCGCTGATTGTCATACCCTGCCGATTTATCAAATCATAAGAAATGGCAACTACACCCAGTGGGGTAAAATGGTACCCAATATTGGACATGCCCCCACCATGATGGATTATGGACTTAACTCCACTGCCTTGTCGGGACTTGTATATTATACCGACAATCAATTTCCGGAAGAATACCAAAACAGCTTTTACTCCGGCGATGTGGTTACCTGCAGGATCAGTAGAAGCACCATGGCATTTACCGGATCAACCCCTAAAGCCAACAGAAAAGCAGATTTTTTGGTAAGCAAAGACCCCTGGTTTAGGCCTGTGGATATAAAGATTGGGCCCGATGGAGCCATGTATATTGCAGATTTTTACAATAGTATCATTGGTCATTATGAGGTACCCTTAGATCATCCTGAAAGGGATAGAAACAGTGGTAGGATTTGGAAAATCACCTATAAAGGGTCACAAAAATCACCGATCGATTGGTCTGTAGCTAATCTTGACTTTCTCATAGAAAAATTAGGGGATCCGATCTTACAAACTAGAATGATGGCAACAGATGAGCTTGTAGATAGGTTTTCAACTACTGCTATCCCTGTTTTAAAAAAGCTTGTAGCGAACGGGGGAATGCTGGAGATTCAACACGTTCAGGTGTTATGGGCTTTATTTAGATTGGATGCATTAACAGATCAAAACTTAAAAACCGCCCTCACTAGTAATAAGGAACTCGTTCGAGTTCATGCTTTTCGGATTTTAGGTGAATACCAAAGCCTAAACCAGCAGGAATTTGAATGGATTAAAAATGGCTTGGCAGACGCTAGTGCCCATGTGAGGAGAGTTGCAGCTGAAGCTTTAATCAGACATCATAGTATGGTCATGGTTTCGCCCATCCTACAAACCCTACAAAAAACCAAAGAGGAAGACAGCCATTTAATATATGCATTAAAATATGCACTTTTTCAACATGCTCAAAATCCCGAAATTCTAACTGAAATAGCTGCAAAAAACTGGTCAGCCGATGAAAAAGAGGTAGTGGCTTTGATTTTTTCAGATACAAGATCAAGAATAGCAGGGGAATTCCTAATGGAATACTTAAAAAACACCAAGATTTCAGAAGAAAAGTTTCTGGCCTATTTAACCGCTATATCCAGAAGCCTTCCTGTAGCTAAGATGGCAGGTATTATTGAGCTTGCAAAAACCAAAATGCCCCATATTCCTGCTTTCAAAAAAGCAATGGCTTTAAACAATGGAGCAAGACAACAAGGAATGACTTTTCCAGCATTACTCAATGCATGGAACTTACAAATTTGTCAAGCGGTTTTTAAAACATACTCTACCGGTAAAGCAAATAAAACTGAACGAGAATTGGAAGCATTAAAACATGCCATCAATTAAAGCCTTAATAAAAGATTCAGAGGAAGTGACAGAATTGAGAGAATTAAGTGTAAATGCTTTAATGGAAATTGACCCAAAAAATCAAATCTTTTTCTTGGAAAAATGGTTAAGAGATGGCAATAGTAGTATAAGTTTCCGGAAAATAATAGCAGAAGCAATAGGTAAATCCACTTCTGATCAAGCTTTGGACGCCTTAGGAAATGGCTTGAAAAATACCCCAATGGAATTGCAGGAACATATTGCCGCACAACTTTCAACTTCTGGAAAAGGGAAAAGCCGGCTTTTAAAATTAATAAAAGAAGGGCATGCCCCGGCAAGGGTGCTCAAAGCAAGGCAAGTGGAAGAACGGTTTCTGTCAGGAGTCAATAAAGCACAAAAATCAACTTATGAGGAATTAACCTTGAATTTGCCTCCAATCAGCGATGAAAAACAAGCCTTAATCGTTCAGCGAACCGAAGCTTTTCAAAACAAGCCTGAACAATTGGTTGCCGGGAAGGCGCTTTTTGAAGAAAATTGTGGCATATGCCATCGAGTGAGTGATAAAGGGGGAATGATTGGGCCTCAGTTAGACGGTGTGGGCAATTGGGGTGTGGAAGCTTTGGCCACCAAAGTATTGGATCCCAATAGAAATATTTCAGAAAACTTCCGTACCTACACCATCCACTTAAAAGATGGACAAACCAAATCCGGTTTGTTTAGAAGAGAAGATGGGCAGGTGCTGGTAATGGCAGACCAATCCGGAAATGAATTTACCATCTCCAAAAAAGACATAGCAAAGCAAACACCCTCTACCCTCACCCTAATGCCAGATCATTTTGGAAGCACATTTGATCAATCCCAATTCAATGGTTTAATGACCTATTTACTAAATCTTCGCTAAGATGTACCAGCCAATTCAACCCTTTATTTTTGCCTTAGTTATATTTGCAGGCCTCAGTCCTGCCTTGTCCCAAACCTCCTCCCCCGTTACTTTCAAAAAACATGTTTTGAGTACCCAATTTCTTGCTGAGGGTGCTGCCATAGGAGATGTTAATCAGGACGGATTGATGGATGTTATGGCAGGAGCTTATTGGTTTGAAGCACCAAACTGGAAGCCTCATGAATTGGAGAAACCTAAAATTTTTGAATACGATAAAGGGTATAGCAATGCATTCATTAGTCATGGGATGGACGTGAACATGGATGGGTGGGTAGACTTTGTAAGGATAGGATTTCCTGGAGAAGCTGTACTATGGTTTGAAAACCCTAAAAACCAAGCCGGTTTGTGGGAAATTCACACCATATGTCCGGCATTAGGCAATGAGTCTGCCGGCTTTTACGATGTAGACAGTGATGGCCGAATGGATTTGGTAGGAAGCATTCCTGGAAGCGGTGAAATGGTGTGGTACCGTGCTCCTACAAGCCCTCGAAATTTAAGTTGGGAAAAATTTACAATTAGTGATAAGGAAAGCCCCAGCACTGCGCGCTATGCGCACGGTTTAGGCATGGGGGATATTGATCAGGATGGAAACAAGGATCTTATCATTACTGAAGGCTGGTGGAAATCACCAGAGGATCCAAAAAAAGGTCCCTGGAAATTTCAACCTGCTACTTTTGGAGAGCCTTCGGCGCAAATGTATGCCCATGATATTAATGGAGACCATAAACCTGAAATACTTTCTTCTGCTGCGCATGAACTTGGTATTTGGTGGCATAAACAAGACCAAACCGGCGCATGGAAAACACATTTAATTGACGATAGCTTTTCCCAAACCCATGCCTTGGAACTGGTAGACATCAACAGGGATGGGC
>NZ_CAXBOC010000552.1:0-3462 GCF_963976465.1 uncultured Cyclobacterium sp.
GGTCAACCTATGGCTTCGACTCCGCTCAGCAGCCGGTGAAGAAAAACCGTCCAAAATCCCCCTTACCCCCTTTTTAAGGGGGATTTTGATTTTTCTAATTGAGACGGTTTTGGATTTGAATAGTAGTGCTTTTGTCCACTTCAATTTCTTAAGTCCTGCGATATAATTCTTTTGCAGCCAACTCCCCCTTTTCAAAATCAAGGTCATTTCAACTCTTTGACAAGGGGTTTTACCCCTGGCTATTATAGTTTCAGCCCTTTAGGCTTTTAGAGATACTTTGTTGCTGAGTGTTTTGAGGATTTAAGTATAGGTTAACCTATGGCTTCGACTCCGCTCAGCCGCCGGTGAAGAAAAAGCCGTCCAAAATCCCCCTTACCCCCTTTTTAAGGGGGAGTTTATTTTTTCTAATTGAGACGGTTTCGGATTTGAATAGTAGTGCTTTGCTTATCTGTATCCAACTTTATACAGCTTCGCCTCCTCAGTCCCATTTGATGGGAAAGAGCAGTAAGCAAAAGAAAGATTTAACAACTCCCAAGTAAAGCCTTGAGATTAAAAGGTGAAATAATAGGGCAAAGGGTTAATAATGGGCTTAAGCTTATTGGCTACTTTAATTTAAACAATTTTTTAAAGAAGTTCCTTTCTTTATTGTCTTCTGCATAATAGCCATAGCCATAGCCATAACCGTAACCGTAGCCCGTTCCATAGCCATAGTGCTGGGCATCCTTATCCACCCCATTAAAAACCATATAAGCTTCTTTTAGTATGGCCTGCTTTTTTAAATTATTGATATGGTCTATGAACTGCTTTTCACTGTAATTGTAGCGTACCACAAAGAGGGAGATATCTGCTAACCTGATTAGGTCTAAGGTTTCAGAAACCAAACCCACCGGTGGGGTATCCAATATCACCATATCATAGCGTCCCTTCATTTCCGCTAGCAATTGGCCAAAACGATCGGTAATCAACAATTCTGCCGGATTGGGTGGAATTGGCCCGGACACAATGACATCCAGGTTTTCGTAGGCCGTTTTTTGGATCACCTTGTCCACATCCTCTTGATTTTGACTCAGGTAGGTAGACAAACCTTCTTTATTGTTTATCCCAAAATCCTCAAAAATCTTGGGCTTCCGCATGTCGCAACCAATCAGTAGGGTTCTTTTATTGCTTAGGGCATAGACTGAAGCCAAATTGATGCTACAAAAAGTTTTTCCTTCACCCGAAATACTGGAAGTAATCAAAATTACTGAACTCTTGTCTTTGGGAAGGATAAAGTTCATATTGGCACGCAAAGAACGAAAGGCTTCTGTAATGCCGGAGCGGTGTTTCTTTAAGACTACCAAATTGTCATTCTCTTCACTTTCTCCAACGGTGGAAATTAAATTAAGATCGGCCTTTCTTTCCAGTTCTTTTCCATCCTTGATGGTATTGCTTAAAAAAGCGCGTGCAAAACTGATCCCAATGGGCAAGGCTACACCTAAGATTAGGGCGATTAAATAGGTGAGTGCCGTTTTTGGACTTATAGGAATGGGATTAATTAAAGCGCTTTCGATGATTTTATTGCTGGGGGTATTCGAAGCCCTTGTGATGGCTGATTCAGCGCGTTTTTCCAACAAAAAAGTGTACAATTCTTCATTCAAGGAAAACTCTCGCTGAATGCGCAATAAGTTTTGCTCGGTTTGGGGCAAACTACTGAAAGTACCGGTAATTTTATTGATCCGTTCTTGCAGGTCCTCAATCAAAAGCTGGGCATTATTGTCAACATTTTGAAGCAATTCTAAAATAGAAAGATTCAGGTCTTTAATTTTTCGATTCACTTCCCTAAGGGGTGGTGAAATTTCCGTCAATTTGGAGGCATGCATGGATTTCTCTGCTTGCAATTCCAATAGATTGGTAATCAGGGTGTTTAGAATGGGGTCCTCTATACCCAAACCTGAGGGAACCACCACCTGATTGTAATCCTCCCTTTCCAAGTACTTGGTCAATTGCTGGTAATAGTCCCTTTTGAATTTTTCCTTGGCCAATTCATTTTCTAGTTCCTTTAATTGTTCAAAGATGGCGGTGCCTTCCGAGCTCAAATCATAAATGGAATTGTTGGAGCGAAAGTTTTCCAATCTATTTTCTATAAACATTAAGGAATCAGACAAAACCACCAGTTGGGCATCAATAAAATCGATGGTATTGGTGGCCATGGCATTCTTCTCCTGCAATTCGTTTTCCAAATAAACTTCTTGCAAGGTATTTAAATAATCCCTGCCTTTTTCAGGCGTATGGGTATTAACGGTCAGTTTAAGAATGGTGGACTGCTTGTCCATGGCAGCAATTTGCAAATTTTCACCGGTATAATGGTTAATCAACCCATGTCGATCTCTAAAACGAATGATCATTTCCCCACTGTCTTCAGCAGATGTGAGCCCTACTTTAAATCGGTTCATGGGCAGCTCTACCCATTCATTAAAATTGTATTTTTGTGATGGGGAACCGGGATTATCTAACTTTTTTCTTCCATCCGTATCAGGGAAAATTTGGGTATAGGATTCACTTATATAAGAGACGGTAAACTGTTTTCTATCTGTCCATTGGATTAAAAGATCTCCGTTGGTCAATTGGGGATGGTTCCAATCTACTGCTACAGCAACCGGGGTATTTTGGTACACTTCAGTAGTTAAGAACCTACCCTGCGCATAATATTCTACATCAAAATTTAAAAGATCCAGGGCTGCATTGGCTATGGGTCTGGACTTAAGAATAATCATTTGGTTACCTAATTCCATATCCCCAGAGCCCCCCATATTTAAACCGGCTGATTCAAATAAACTAAAAGGGTTTTCTTTTTCTTTGACAAAAAATTTGCTGGAAACCTGGTATTCCGGGACGGAATAACGGAGGCTTATATAAGCGATCCCTATCGCTACAATAACAGAAAACGCTATATAGGGCCAAATTCGCCAGATTCTTAGCAATAAGTCTTTGATATCAATTACTTCTTCCTCCTGACCTATCACCGGAGTTCTATTAGCTTCAGATTGGTTCATTTGCAATTATTTGATGGCGTTCAATACAAGTAAAACAGCAGAAAGCGTAGTGACCGCCAATTGGAAGGTTTGGACAAAATTTACTCCGGTTCCCAATTCCCGAATTTTCATGGGTTCTGCATAAAGCATATCATTGGGACGAATGAAATAGAACTCTGATTCGATCAATCTTTCGTCATTTAAATTGATTCTAAAGGTTTTGGTTCCCTCAGGATATTGACGCATCAACACCAATTGATCCCTTTTGGCCGTGGTGGTCAAATCACCTGCATGTGCAATGGCCTGAAAGATGCTAATGCGATTCTGCAAAATGGTAAAATTACCGTTGTTTTTGAACTCTCCCAAGGCCGAAAAGCGAATACCTCCCAAACGTACCCTTACAAAAAAGTCTTCTTCATTGACATAATTTGATAATTCAGACTCAACCAAG
>NZ_CAXBOC010000553.1:0-3458 GCF_963976465.1 uncultured Cyclobacterium sp.
GCTGCCGTCTTCTGTGGTGATACCCCCATTGATTAACTTTTTGTCTTCGGTTTCCAGAGAAAAAACACTGATGGTAGCAAACCCTAGCGGGCTGCCCCCATCCTCATCGATCACTTTTCCTTGGATTTCTCCATAATTGGAAGATTGTGAAAAAGCAGGCTGGAAAGCTAAAAATGTTAGCAATAGACTTAATAGGCTAATGTTTTTCATGGTGGATATTTTGGTATAATTAAATAGCGACAAATATAAAGAATCGAGGGCAAGGAAGTTTGTTTTTTTACATGAATGTTCTATCTAATTGATAGATATAAGCTTTGAGTTAGAATGGGGATGGCTAGGATTGATCCGAATTCTGACTTTGTAATAGGTGAAATCTGGCCTGCAAGAAATTTTGATGCCGATGTTATGGGTGTTTGGCCAATTCCAACAAAAGTAGTTAGCTCCTCAGGAATTGAGCAAAATAAGGGCTGGTAATTATTTTTGTCCATAAAATTTAGAAAGATTGCTGTTGTAAATAGCACCCTTTTTTTATTTAAAATTAAAAGGAGTCGAGAAATGATATTTTTTGACCATTGATAAATAAGTTTTTTTTTATTTAATAGGAATAAAGTAGATTGGCTTCATTATTATAATTGTATAAATTGTATTTTGACAGTACCATTAATCTATGAATCCAAATATCAACCGTTTTTTTCTCTTGTTTGTACTTGCTATTTGTTGGTCATGTAAATCCGGAGACAAGCCATTGGAAGAATTAATACCAATGGATCAAACAAGCCTAAAGACCGGAGAAGACCTTTTTCAAACCAATTGTGGCAGTTGCCATTCCTTCAAAAAAAATGGTATTGGTCCCCATTTGGGTGGGATTACCAGAGAGCAGTCCTTAGAGTGGTTGCGCGCTTTTATCCAAAACCCTGCTGAGATGATTGACAATGGAGATGAAAGGGCCCGTAAGGTTTTTGAGCGATACAAAACCTACATGCCTTCTTTTAAGCATCTAGAACAAGGTCAAATAGACAATATAATTGGCTTCATGCACCAGCATGAAGCTCCTCAAGAAAATTCAGAAGTTGTATTGGATTCCATAGGAAACCCGATTCCTGAAAAAATTCCCTTGTCAGATTTGGTTGTGAAATTAGAGCTAATCAGTACAATCCCTGCTTCCGCAGAAAAGAAACCCCTTACCCGTATTGCGAAAATGGATTTCCATCCGGTAAGCAAGGAGATGTACATGATGGATTTAAGAGGTAAAATGTACCTTATGGAAGGGGGGAAAACAAAGCTATACCTCGATATGTCCAAGGAAATGCCCGAATTCATTAATGAACCGGGCTTGGCTACTGGTTTTGGTAGCTTTGCCTTTCACCCTGAGTTCGGTGAAAATGGCCTATTCTATACCAATCATACCGAAAAACCTCATACAAAACCTGCAGATTTTGCCTTTGGAGATAGTATCAGAAGCGATCTTCAGTGGGTAGTAACCGAATGGAAAACGGGAAATCCCATGGCTGTACCTTTTCAAGCCCAAAGCAAAAGAGAGCTTTTTAGAATTGATATGGCCTCTGGGATTCATGGGATGCAAGAGATTACTTTCAACCCTTATGCCAAAAAAGGAGACAAGGATTATGGACTTCTGTATATAGGTATTGGAGATGGTGGTTCGGAAGGAAGAGGACATGCCTGGATATCGTATGGCGGCACTCAGGCCTGGGGGTCAGTTTTTAGAATAGACCCGCAAGGTAACAACAGCAATAATGGGAAATATGGAATACCAACTGACAACCCGTTTGTAGGCAATGACAAGGGCTGGTTGCCGGAAATTTACGCGCATGGATTTAGAAATCCGCACAGAATTTCATGGACCCAATCAGGAGAGATACTCGTTTCAAATATCGGTCAAGGCCAAATAGAATCCCTTTATATGCTTCGTCCGGGAGCTGATTATGGATGGCCTGTCAGGGAGGGTACTTTTAAATTAAAACCTGAAGATGATTCCAATATGGTTTTTCCTTTGCCTGAAAATGAAAAATCTTTTGGCTTTTCTTACCCGGTAGCCATGTATGACCACGATGAAGGCAATGCTATTTCCGGAGGTTATGAATATACAGGTACTGAAGTACCGGGTCTTGAGGGGAAATACCTGTTTGGAGATATTACAAAAGGTAGACTGTTTTATGTGAATATTGCTGACCTTAAAATTGGCAAACAAGCTCCAATTTATGAATGGACAGTCGAGTATGAAGGAGTTTCTGTTCCTCTTTCCAAATTATCGGGTAGCAGAAGGGTGGATCTTCGATTGGGCAAAGATGCCAATGGAGAAATGTACTTGTTTACCAAAGCTGATGGGAAGGTTTATAAAATGGTCGGTATAAAAAACTAAGATGAAAAAATTCAGCAGGCGAAAAACCCTTTTTACACTTGGAAGTATGGCCGCATTAGGGCACGTTTGGGCTTCAAATGAACGCTTTGCCAAACCAAAAGCCCGGATTGGCGCTTGCGATTGGTCTATTGGGAAAGCTTCTGATCCTTGTGCATTAGCGTTGGCTAGAGAAATAGGTCTGGACGGCGTACAGGTAAGTTTAGGGAATGTAGCCAATGACATGCACCTTAGACAAAAAAGCATGCAGGAAATTTACCTGAAGGCAGCTAAAAAAAACAAAGTGAAAATTGCCGGCTTGGCCATAGGAGAACTCAATCGAGTGCCCTATAAATCTGCCCCTGAAACAGAGGCTTGGGTTTCAGACAGCATAGATGTAGCCAAAGCATTGGGTTGCAAAAATGTTTTACTGGCCTTTTTCTCTGCTGGAGACCTAAGAAATGATCCTTCTGGAAAAAAGGAAGTGATTCGTAGATTAAAGAAAGTTGCCCCCAAGGCAGAAGCAGCCGATGTCGTGCTGGGAATTGAATCTTGGCTTTCTGCAGAAGAACACCTGGAGATTTTAGCAGCAGTGGGATCTTCCCATGTAAAGGTTTATTATGACCTGGCCAATGCTACCAAAATGGGCTATGATATATTTAAAGAAATAGCCCTCTTAGGGGCTGAAAATATCTGTGAAATTCATTTCAAAGAAAATGGTCAGTTACTTGGGCAAGGGAAGGTGAATTTTGAAAAAGTAAAAGTGAGTCTGGATAAAATTGGCTATAGAGGTTGGTACATCATGGAGGGGGCCATCCCAAAAGGTATGGAGGTGTTGCCGGCCTATAGAAAAAATCTAAATTTTGTTACACAACTTATGAAATCCTAAAAAATGGTAAAGTGGCCTCTCTGTTGTTGTTTTTTATTCTTGGGGTTGTTCGCATGTGATTCCGGTAAACAGCAAGAGTCTCAGCCATTGTTATATGTTCCGGAAGGATTGGAGGTAAGTGTATGGGCCGAAAGCCCCCTATTCTTTAATCCCACCAATATGGATGTGGATGCCAAAGGTAGGGTATGGGTCACTGAAGCAGTTAACTACAGA
>NZ_CAXBOC010000554.1:0-3447 GCF_963976465.1 uncultured Cyclobacterium sp.
GCTTTTAGGGCGTGAATTGTTTTTGCCATTAAAGGCAATTTTTAAGGTGTTACCCACCGTTATCATCACCAGGTCCTTGTCTGCATTTTCTTCATGGCCTAAAAATGCTTCTAAATCTATCTGGGCTAAATTATCTTGTCCTTCATATTGGATCTCTATAGCTCCGGATTTTATTTCAAGGATTTCTATACCGGAAAACGATTTATTGATGACTTGTTGGCCTTGCGAAGATCCTAGACCGGTAAATAGCAGGGCTATTAGCAATAGCAGGTGTTTTAATTTATATTTCATAGTTAAGTGGGTTGTTATTGTTAGAAAACCAATCCAAAGGAAAATGGACTAAGGCTTGGGCTAAGGGGCTTCTGGAAAAATGGGTTGAAATCATAAGTGCTGTAGAAAGTAACACTTCTAAAACCAATTTCGCCTCTAAGCCCATACCTGAAATTGCTGAGGTAGCCACCCGCTGATGTTTTGTCTTTTTTTCTGCCTGACCCGCCGATCTCTCTGTAAACAAATTTGCTTCTGCCTCCCAACCTATATCCGGCATAGGGTCCGATAGCGACTCTCAATCCATTTTTACCACTGTCATTCAGTTTTCCAAAGTCTAACTTGTACATGGTCAATACATTTAAATAGGATGCTGATACCTTGCTTTTAAAGCCATTTACGTCAGTTCTGTCTACAAAAGAAACTCCGTTTTCAGTGCCTAGAATTTGGTAGTTGGCATTGTCCAATTTGAAATTATACCAACTCAGTCCAAGGCCGAAATCCCAGTACCTTCCCTTGGATAGTTTTTGGCTGGCCATCCAGTTCCAACCTATATTCCAGCTTCCCCAACCTTTGGTACTATAGGGTTTTATTCCCCCCGGTATATTTCCGTTTTCAAAAAATGTGTTGATACCCAAGTCCATATTGATATAAGTTCTAAATTCAGGGTCTTTCTCTTTCTTTGGTTCGGTGATAAGCCGAACTTTGGTTTTAGAACCTTTCTCGTCCACAATTACCTTATATCTTCCTACAGTAACTTCCGTTTCCTCTTTGTCCTCATAGATAGTAACAATTTCTTTGTTTCCCTCCTTGTGTTTGATTTCAACTACTGTGAGTTCACCGTCCTTGCTTGTTTCCGGGAGGTCAAGTTCTTTGATGATTTGGTTGATGTCCATATTCTTCAACCTTTCAAAATCATCCGGGTTGTCGATCACAAAAACCATTTTTCCTGAATGGCCAAACTCCACAATGATGCTATCATTTACGGGCCTATCATCCGGAATTTCAGGGTTGCCAAATACCATTTGTGCCAGTGCCATCAGAAGAATGACAATAATGTACCTTTTCATGTCTGTAAATATCTAGTTAGTTTTTCTTTTTTTCTCGTTTTGTAGTCAGTGAGGCAAAGAGGTTGTTTTTAGCATCCCGAAGGTCACCAAACCCTTCGTCCACTTTGGTGAAAAAGCCACCGATTTTATTTTCAAGCTCAGCCACCAATTGTTCCTTTTCAGGTTGTATGGCATATCCATTGGAAATTATTTTTACTTTATACCCCTTGTATGACTTGTCCGGTGTTTCGTTTCTATCAATAGTGGGATTGAGAGCCATCTGTTCGCTAATTGTTGCCGTTAATTCGTCTTTTTTAAGTGGCTCAATCTGAGCCAATACATGAGGCAATTGCTCTCGCACTCTTTTGATACTTGGCCTAGTTTTTTCAGTTAAGGGCTTTTCCAATTTTTCTTTAGATTTCAGTTCTCCACTTTCTGGAATTGGTTCCTTAGCTACTTTTTTTGATTGGCTTTTAATTTTTTCTTTTCCGGCAATATCTGTAGAAGCGGAAATGCTGAAAGGATTTTTTTCTGATATTTTAGTGTCTTGAATAGCCAAAGAAGGATCCTGAACTTCCACAACAAAAGAGTGATGGAATAGCCAAAATGAAACCAAAACTACTGCTACAGCCGCTGCCCATCTCCAAGGAGTAAATAAGAATCCTTTGTCTTTATTGTCCAAAGAAGCGGATAATTTATCCCAAACCTCCGGAGCCGGACTTGTGGTATGATTGCTCAAGGCATTTTTGAACAATTTGTCCAAATCATCTATGTTACCTGCCATTGCTTTTTTGTTTAATTGAATGAGGGGCGATTTGCTTTTGCAAAAGTGACCTGGCCCTGCTCAGTTGAGACTTTGAGGTGCTTTCTGAAATCCCTAATAAATTGCTTATTTCACGGTGGCTATATCCTTCTATGGCATATAAGTTAAAAACTGTTCTATATCCCACTGGCAAGGAGGCTACTAGTTTTAACAATTCATCGGCTTCTATTTTCCCAAAAACCAAATTTGAAGAAGTGATATGGTCTTTATCATCCCAATCTACTTCCATTAATAATTTCTTATTCTTTCTGAGCGTTTGCAAAGCTTGGGTGACCATGATTTTTTTCATCCAGCCTTCAAAACTCCCCTCTTGTCTGTAAGTGTCTAACTTTTCAAATATTTTCATGAACCCCTCTACCAATACATCCTGTGCCAAGTCTTGGTCTTTGATATACCGCAAACAAATGCTTAGAAATTTACCTGAATAAAGCTCATACAAACCTCTCTGGCTTTTTCTGTCTCCTTCAAGGCAACCTTTGATCAGGCCGAGCAATATTCCTGTATGGTTTTCTTTGATTGGCATTTATTTTTGTCTTCAATAAGGTAGATACCCAAAGTATAAAAATGGTTGCATGCCAAAGTTAAAAAAATTAACAAAAATTAATATGTGTTTTTAATTTATTGTAATTCAGTTAATTACAATTAGAAGGTGGCCTTGTAGTTGATGGTTATGGCCACCTTACTCCATTCGCCTTTCTCTACATTTACAGGATGAATATAACTGTCAAGATCAAAGATGCTAGCGAAATAACCATTCTCTTCTACCGTGAATAGGGAATATTTACCCGGGGGGAGTTCTACAGAAAATTCTCCCGCCTCATTGGTCTCTATGGAGGCAACAAGGGGTGTCTCGATATTTCCAAAAAGATAATCGCCTAAGCTTGCTTGATTGATATGGGTCAATTGATGGATATGTATGGTTCGCTTAACCGGCTTTTGGGAAGCAGGAGAAAGACTTGAATCTTCTCCTTGGGAAGCTTGTGGCATTTGGTTTCCTTCAATCCAATAAACATTCCCATGAATACCCTGATTTTTCATTTTCTGAGGTTTACAAGAGGCTAAAAGCACTAATCCGAGAAAACACAAATAGGTCAATTTAGAGAAGTTATTCATTGATGCTTGATTAAGTTTAATTTTCCATTTGATCCAATGAAATACACCCTCTAAATTCCGGAAAATAATAGGAAAGATTCCATATAAAGCGGGCTGATCGTATTCCAGTTTAATTTGTCTTTCAAAATTCCGGCCAATTCTTCTCTGGCCTCAGGTTCTCCATGTATTAAAAAGGTGAATTTTGGTTTTGAAATA
>NZ_CAXBOC010000555.1:0-3428 GCF_963976465.1 uncultured Cyclobacterium sp.
GAGCCAAAACCTCCTGTAATAATTTTTCTTGCCAACAAATCCCTATAAGCAGGTTGTATTGGGTACCGCTTGGCGATGTCTTTAAAGGCCGGTCCTTTGGACTTTTTATCAATTTTGTGACAATCATAACATCCGGCATAGGCAATAAGCACTTCACCTTTTGCCAATACTTCTTCAGGTACATGTTCATCTTTTCCGGGTATTTTTCTTATATAATCCCGATAACGTTTTTCTCCATCAGAAAGTAGGTCTTCCTTTTTTTCTTTTTGATCACAAGCATACATCGAAAGACCTGAGATCAATAGGCTGACGATTAGCTTTCTGGCTACCATAGATTGGATCATCATCAAATCTAATATAAAAAGATAAAATTGTCTTTAAATTTTTTCTTATTTTTTTTTCTCGCATGTCAATCTACTGGCTGTTTATTTTTAAATTTGAGTATGAGGAGAATATTTAGATTAGATTTTATTTTGGCAGGTATTGCCTTTTTCTGTACGGCAAGTTCTTTACTTGCCCAGAATAAATTGGAAAAAAAAGTCAATGAAAGTGCTCTGGAAGTTGAGGAAAAAGTGATCGAGTGGAGGAGAGATTTCCATGAGCATCCGGAACTGGGGAATGCAGAAGTAAGAACAGCAGGAAAAATTGCGGCCCACTTGAAAGCTTTGGGTATGGAAGTTACCGAAGGGGTAGCCGTTACCGGTGTAGTTGGTGTCTTAAAAGGAGGGAAGCAGGGCCCAACAGTTGCATTAAGAGCTGATATGGATGCACTTCCAGTGACCGAACGGGTGGACGTTCCGTTTAAATCTCAAGTAATGACCACCTATAATGGGCAAGAAAGCGGTGTCATGCATGCTTGCGGACATGATTCCCATATGGCCATTTTGATGGGGGTTGCAGAAGTATTGACTGGTATGCAAAAAGACCTCAAAGGTACCGTTAAATTTATTTTTCAGCCTTCAGAGGAGGGTTTGGAAGACAAATCCATAGATACCTGGGGAGCCAAACAGATGGTAGAAGAAGGAGTGATGGAAGATGTTGATGTAATTTTTGGATTACATATTAATTCTCAAACGCCTTCCGGGGTAATTAAATACAAACCAGGACCAGCCATGGCGGCAGTGGATGAGCTTGAAATTACTGTAAAAGGACAACAGGCCCATGGCGCTTATCCCTGGTCTTCCATAGATCCCATTGTTACTTCTTCTCAGATTGTGATGGGATTGCAAACCATAGTAAGTAGAAATGTGAAAATTATTGAGATTCCGGCCATCGTAACCATAGGTGCTATCCATGGTGGGGTTAGACACAATATTATTCCCGAACAGGTGGATATGATAGGTACCATTCGTACTTATAGTCAACCGCAGCAGGAGTTGATCCATCGTAGGATAAGGGAGATTGGTGAAAATATCGCCAAAAGTGCAGGTGCAACGGCAGACATAAGTATAAAAAAAATGTATCCGGTAACCTATAATGATGAGGCTTTGACTGCTAAGATGCAACCTACCTTAGAAAGAGTTGCAGGTAAAGAAAATTTGTGGGTGCATGATCCGGTTACAGGAGCCGAAGATTTTAGCTTTTTTCAGCTTGAAAAACCTGGCTTATTTTTCTTTCTGGGAGGAATGCCGGAAACAGGAGATCCCGAAAAAGCTGCCTCTCACCATACCCCTGATTTTTACCTTGATGAAAGTGGTTTTGTGTTAGGAGTCAGGGCATTGTCGCAGCTGACATTAGACTATATGAACTTTTAAACCCAGTGTAATAGACCTAGATTTCTAACATTTGTCTCCTGTTGGGATATGATAATTGGGTTCAGTTTTTCAGGATTAATTTTGCTAGTAATCTCTAAACCATCAGTTAAATCGTTTCTTAGAAGGAATAATTTTGAAATCAAGGTAGGAGTGAGTTAAATTACGGAAAGGGTAGCTATACCATCCTTTCCGTAATCACCTAGTAAAAATGTCAGAGACATGGATATTCCGGAGTTCTTTATGCTATTGATTAACTACATAAAATGGGAGGTTATGAGAAGTGTAATTGCCACTGTCATCTGATATATACACATAAATTCTGTATGGACCTTCGTTTTTTGGGGTCCTAAATTTCAGCGTAGATGCACTATCGGCTTCCATTAGGTAGCTCATGTTGTGTTGGTAATCATCAAGTTCATAAAACTTGGCCTCTTCAGGTCTTATTTCCCATTTAAATTTCAGGGCTGATAAATCATCAAAATCTGTTATAGGGCTGGCAGAATACAAGGAATCTGCAGTCAGGTATTGATTGCTTTGTCCGGGTCGGTCGTTAAAACTAATGTTAAAAATTTCCGGTAGATTGCTATGAAATGCTTCACCTTTCCAGAGACTTTGTATGTATTGTACAGTCTCTGAGTTCTCCCCTTCGGTAGAAAACTGGCTAAACCAAGTATTAGTAATCTCAAACTTATTCCCCCAGTAGAAGGCATAACTCCCTAAAAAAGAAGTGGTATCCTGATTCATTAATTCCCAATATTGTTGTAGAAAGTTAATTTTTTGCTTGGTGCTCAGCTCATAGGGTGCACCCCATGCTGTGTCTTTTACTTCCCAGTGACCAGGTACTCCCCATTCTTTGTATTTATAATTTTTATTGTCTTCAAAGAAGTGCTTGATCAATCCAAATCCATTATATCCTAATATATCGACATTTGGCATCAGGTATTTTCCTCGCCCTATCGTTTTGACATTTATAGCTGTCATGACGGGATGATTGGGATCTGTTTCTTTGATCATCTTGGCGATCCTGTTGATGGTATAATATATCAAATACCTTGACCCCCCTTTTAAGCTAACTTCATTGCCCACCCCCCACATCAGGAGCGCAGGATGGTTTTTGTATTTTTCTATAATAGGCTTTAATTCTTCTATTTTTTTATTGACTTCAAGAATATTCCAATATTTAAAATCTTCACCCCAATAAGGCCGACCAATTTCCAGTCCAAGGGTAACCGTTAAACCTAATGCTTCCGCTTTGTCCAAAATTTCACCCGCATTGTGTACGCTCCAGGTTCGAATAGAATTGCCCCCATAAGCTGAAACTTTTTCAAGATTATCAATGCCACTAGCCCCTTTTATAAAATAGGGGTTCCCGTTTCGGTAAAGTCGTGCTTTTCCTTCTGTGTACCTTACTTCCACTGCAGGAGAAATAGTTAAATCATTATCATATTTACAACTAATAAGTATTGCTAAAACACAAAAAATATAAAAATAAGTAAGTTTCGATTGTATTATTCTAATCATGATTTCTGTTGAGCTTAATTAAAATATTTGAAAGGTAAAAAAGATATGCCTTATCTTAATTTGTGCTGTAAATGTAAGTAAAAAATATTCAAATATAAAAAATTGCTTTTTAAATATAATTTAGTGTTATTTGCATTAAATAATAATTCTTAT
>NZ_CAXBOC010000556.1:0-3419 GCF_963976465.1 uncultured Cyclobacterium sp.
CGTTTTAACCAACTATTTAGAATCCCTGTACCATTGATACAAAGTAACACGCCGTATCTTGGACTATTTTTTTTGTGGTTAACATGGACGAAGGTATTAACCCTAGACAAAGGGTCATAAACGGGTTTGGTGCTAACTCCAAAAACAGTACCTGAAGTACCTGCGGTAGTGGCCAACTCCCCTTCTTCTAGCACATTCAAAGAAAATGCATTATTAGGTTGGTCTCCGGCCCTGTAAGTTACGGGAATACCGGCATCTAATCCGAGTTCTTGAGCTACCTGAGGAAGTACCTTGCCTTGATCACCAAATGAAGGAACAGCTTTTGGAAGTAATTTAGCATCTATTCCATAGTGGTTCAGTAGCTTGTCGGCAATATTATTTTCAAGGAAATCCCAAAATACGCCTTCAGACAACCCTGTCTCTGAGGTAAGGATTTCGCCCGTAAGCTTCATGGCTATATAATCACCGGGAAGCATGATTTTATGGGCTTTCTCATATTTTTCAGGCTCATTTTCCTTTACCCATTTGAGTTTTGAAGCTGTAAAGTTACCCGGAGAATTAAGGAGGTGACTCAGGCAATATTCGCTTCCTAAACCGTTAAATGCCTGGTTACCTATGCCTACAGCCCTGCTATCGCACCATATGATGGCTGGTCTTATCACTGACCTATCTTTGTCAACCATTACCAAGCCATGCATTTGGTAAGAAATACCAATTCCTTTTATCTCACCGGGTTTAACCAGGCCTTTCGCGATTATTTCTTTGGTTGTAGCTTTGATGTATTTCCACCACAATTCAGGGTCTTGTTCTGCCCAATCTTTTTGTGGAGAATCAATGTTCATTTCTATTTCCGGAAGTCCCTTTGCTGCCACCACTTTACCTGAGTCTGCATCTAAGAGAGTAGCTTTCACTGAAGAACTACCTATATCATATCCAATAAGGAGTTGTCTCATTTTAAAATCAATAATTTTATTCTACCAAAATACGATGTATAAGGCTGCGATTATACCGGAAATCAAAATTGCGCCAATTTTAAACTGAGTACTTGTTTTGAAAAGGTCTTTGCTAATTTCTATTCCTTTAGGATGGTCCTTGCCTTTGCCTTCAAACAAACTTATGGCAATAATTAACCCTGAAATGATCAAAAATACCAGCCCCATTCTATCTATAAAAGGTAAGTTAGGGGTCAAAAATTTAAATGTAGCTGACAAAGGTATGGTAAGCGCTGCTGCAGTTAAGGCAGCATTTGAGGTTGTTTTTTTCCAAAAGAACCCAAATACAAAAATAGCAAAAACACCAGGAGACACGAAACCGGTATATTCCTGAATGTATTGAAACGCCTGATCCAGCTCCCGTAAGGCCGGAGCAACGATGGCTGCCACAATAAAGGCAACGATGGCTGTAATTCTACCTACCCTTACTTGTTTTTTCTCTGAAGCATTTTCATCAAAGAAGTTTTTGTAGACATCTAAGGTGAAAATGGTGGAAGTACTGTTGGCCATAGAAGCTAAAGAAGAAACGATGGCGGCTGTTAATGCTGCAAAGGCCAATCCTTTCAAGCCGGATGGCAGCAGTTGTAATAATGTTGGATAAGCCCTGTCTGACTTAATAATTCCAGTTACCGGATCAGTCATAGATTCCGCAAAGGAAGGATCTATTCCCTGATTTACAATCACATAAGCAGCAATCCCCGGAATAACCACTATCAGCGGCATAAGAAGTTTTAGAAAACCAGCGAAAACCATTCCTTTTTGGGCCTCATTCAATGATTTTGCGGCCAATGCCCTTTGTGTAATGTATTGATTAAAGCCCCAATAGCTTAAATTAACCACCCACATACCACCGATCAAGACCGATAACCCGGGTAAATCCATGTAGGCATCTCTTTCTCCTCCGGCCCCATCAGGAATCATCATTTCTCCTTTTTCAATAATCATATTGAAATGACTTGACGCCTCTGTCAAAAGAGTAGAGAAACCTTGGAATACGTTTCCGGAACCAACGATAGACAAAGCGAGGTAGGTGGTGGCAAGCCCCCCCAAAACTAAAAAGAACACCTGAACTACATCTGTCCATGCGACAGCTTTTAACCCTCCATAAATGGAATACAACATCGCAAATACAGCTAGTCCGGCAATTCCATACACCATGGGTACACCTAATATTGTTTCAAGGCTTAAAGCTCCTAAATAGAGTACCGAAGTTAAGTTGACAAATACGTAAACCAATAACCAGAACACAGCCATCACTGTTCTAACTCGACTATCATATCGCTTAAGTAAAAATTGAGGCATGGTACTGATACCTTCTTTTAGGTAAACCGGTAAAAAGAAAATGGCCACAATCAATAATGTAGCCGCTGCCATCCATTCGTAAGTAGATATTGCCAGCCCCAGGGCAAAGCCCGAACCTGACATACCGATAAATTGTTCTGCAGAAATGTTGGATGCAATCAATGAAGCTCCTACAGCCCACCAAGGTAAGGCTTTGCTTGCCAGGAAGTAATCATTGGAATCTTTAACGTGTCCCTCTTTCTCTCTTGATACAAAGTATCCCATTAAAATGATCAGGATACAATAACCAATAAAAATGGCGAGGTCTAAAGTGGTAAAATTCATGAACTTTGGATTAATGGGTTTGATGTTTTGTCAATTCGATTCTGTATTAGGTGTCAAAAATTAATGTGCAATATAATCAATTAAGGTTTCGATAAAATAAAATACCTTAGAAAGTCAACTACTCTTTTCAAATGGCCATAAAGGATTTTAATTGGGTACAGTCATTTAATTTTTATTTTGTGAGCTGTTATTAAATTATCCCCTTAGCCAATTTCAGCTAAAATAAATGTTATAAGTCATAGAAAACCAGCATGAAATAATGGTAAATGAATAATTCTTTAGACTTGTTGCTTCAATTAGAAATACTAACTTTGATATACTTTTTGATTAATAACCGGAACCTCAACACTATGGCTCAATATGAAAAATCGAACATATAATTCTTCACTAATCTGCCTGGGTATTTGTTGGCTAATTTTAGGCGGCTGTCAATCAAAACCCAAAGAAGTCTCGACGCTTGAGGCAAAGACTGTTATAATCCCGAAAGTGGACATTGCAGACATTGAAAAAGGGATTAAAGCTTATATTTCCAATAAAGCGTCAGCAAATAAGGGCTTTTTTTTGGTCAGAGATGAGGAGAAATTATTAAGACTAAAATTGGTGAGGGTACATACTGAATACCTTTCTAATTTAGGACCAAATAAGCATTTCGCTTGTGTAGACCTTGCAGATACCAAAGGGGATGTTTACGACGTGGATTTTTTTATGGAGGGAGAGCCTGGCGGAATGGAAGTTACCGAAACCAGTGTACACAAATTAAATGGTAAACCTTTTTATTTCTGGAAACAACAGCCGGACAAA
>NZ_CAXBOC010000557.1:0-3394 GCF_963976465.1 uncultured Cyclobacterium sp.
GCTGAGTATCTTTTCAGCTAAAATTTAAGGCTTCCCGCACACAGGCAAACTCCTTAGTTTTTGGTTTTCACATATTTCGTTATTTATTGGGTATTCCCCTAACCAAAAACTTCGTCAAACAGTGCCTGTGCCTTTGCCATCACCGCTTAAATTTCTTAACGCCGAAAAGCTACAAGGCGGAAGTGAATTTTCGTCATTCCGAGAAGTTACAGGGGATTGCGTAAAGAAAGTCGAAGGAATCTCACAATGACGGGACTGCCGCACACACTATTGGCCCGCCTTAAAGGTTCGCAGTGACGGTACCTCATTCCGAGACTTAACATTTTAAAAACGCAGCAATCATGATGACAGAGTTCAATTAAAAATACCATTGTCACTTTTTTACTGCAGTGCATGTCCCGAGCAGTGAAACGAATCGGGATCAAAAAACTAACGAAAAAACCCCGCCGCTGAGTATCTTTTCAGCTAAAATTTAAGGCTTCCCGCACACAGGCAAACTCCTTGTTTTTGGTATTCTGGTTTGCCTTGCTTTTTGGATGTTAACTAGACCAAAATCTTCGTCAAACAGTGCCTGTGCCTTTGCCAACCCTGCTTAAATTTCTTAACGCCGAAAAGCTACAAGGCGGAAGTTAATATATCATTTGATTAATGATGGGCAATTTTTAACGCAATCGCTGAACTAAGGGCCAGATGGGTAGAAATTTTATATTGCTTAATTTTTCTTTGGTTGGTTTCTTTCATCATGTTCACCCTGTCTTATTCAGGGCCTGTCCTGAAACGAAGTAACTCAGAAACTCCACTCAGTGGTAAAAACAATGGCCCAAAACCCCATGGGGGTGCTATTTTTGTAGCCAAAGCTGTTAAGCCTTGGTTAAGGCAAGAAGCACAAACTGATTTTGGCGGTATTGTTGCTTTTTTTCTGCAACAATACTGACAAAATCTCTCAGGCAAGCGTCATTCCCTTACATTTTTTCTATATCCAAATCCAAACTAATAATTAATCTCTCTTTCCGGTATGTTTTCTCCATACCATGGAAAGGCATATGTCGGAGGATTTTGAAACCGGGTCATTTCAATTTCCAATTTCACAACCGATCCCGATGATATCTCAGCTTGAAAAAATTTGTGATCGATTGTATCAAATTGGTAAGGGTATTTATCGATCATATTTACCCGCTTGATATGGTGTTCTCCAAACATCCCTCCTTGAACAATTACTTTTCTTGTTTCGGTAGGATGAAGATTAACCAATGTAAGAGAAATACCTGCATCGGTGATTTGTTCAACCAATGCGGCCATATCCGGAGGAATTCCGGTTCTTCTATTTTCTGGATCAAAATAGCGCACTGAAGTATGCAATAGTCCTCCATGGTAGATATGGTTGGGAGCACCAAGCATGGTCTGAACAATTCCTTCTAATACAACCGGATTCAGGTTCAGCCAATGATGAACATCCTGGAAATCAGGTGTGGTTGTGTCTTTTCTGATCCTATCCAACCTGGAAAGCATTTCATTGTACGTGGCCTTTAAAATATCTACCGGATAAGTGGGAACCTTCCCTTCTAAATACCCTAACCATGTTGCCGTATTGATTTCATCTCCTTTGCCCTTTCTATAAGTCAATTTTTCCATTTCCTCAGGATCCAACAAGTCTTTTACCCTTTCCCAATCCTTATTTTCCCGGGACATGTACCATAAATGGGTAGGATACATGGGCTGCATCGGCCGGTAGTCGTACCAGCCCCTTTGATCATATCGGTGAGGTACCAATTTTTTACCATTTTCTTCCTTTGCCTCATTTGAAACGGATGCGATTACGGCATTGGGTAAATCCAGATATTTATCATCTCCGGAAATCAGGTATGCATTTGAAGCGCCAATTGTTGTCGCTTCCAACTTATTTTTGACCCCATGTGGCCATTTCCACCCATAATATCCTCCCCACCAATTCCCATCCATATGTTCTCCAATCTCCCCCGAAAGGCCTACATTATCCGGGATTATCCCATTGTTTTTTTCTGTTCTTTCCATCCAAGCATTGACATAGGAGGTTACCCATTCTTTGTATTCCTCCTCCCCATTGTACATATAGGCGTTCAGCATCATGCTTGTTGAAGCCAAATTTAAGGGCACATCTCCTTTCATCATGCGGTTATTTAAAGCCTCCAAAATAAATTGGAATTTGTTGTCGTTGTTCCAATCTTTTCCTGAAGTGACATTGGGTATGTCGTCATATGGAAGGGGGTAATTGCTTAAAATGGGTCTATGGGTAACCCAATCTTCAGCAGTATTAATAAATCTTGGGCCAAGGCTACCTGTAAGTGGGGAACGAATAAGTTTCAGTTTACTGTCAAAATTGGAGTTTTCAGTACCATCATCAAAATACAATTTTGCAAATTTCATGGCCCTATCCCGCATCTTTTTATCAGTAGGATCTGCCAGGCCGAAAAAGTAAAAATAGGTATAGGACTCTCCATGATGCATCCAGTCATAGCCTGCATCAAATTCATCCACTATCTGACCATAGCCGGTAAATTGCCGAGTAACCCCTTCCCATAATTTTCTGGAAAGCAGGTCTATTTCTTTTGGTCCGCCTAGCGCATAATACAAGGGGAAATTATAAAAGCTCTCATAGCCGTCATCTGATCCATCCATCCCGGGCCATTCATCTCTCCAGATTAAGGTACCGTCGGGATTGGTGTATTTTTCAACAAACTCCATGGCAGCAGGATAGAGTGCTACCATCATTTGCCTTTGTAACAAAGCCCATTCCGGAGGTGGAGAAGGTGAGTGATAGGGTACGGATTTAAGGTTGGGAATTGAATCCAATCCCTGACTTACACCAGGAGGAATAATTACTGTAACAAAAAATATTACTACTATAATATATTTCATAATGTTGTTATTTCAGAATTAAATTTTAACCCCAAATTAATTTACGCTTATTTTATAAATTTATAAAAATATAACACAATATCTTTATATTTTGTATGATTTGACCATGAAATGAAAGGTTAAAGGATTGAATAGGAGTCTTGTAATTATTTTAGAAGATATTTTATCCTTTATTGTCACTTTATTCTGCAGGCTCCTCCTTAAACGCAACAACTCAGGGGAAAAGAAATGAACGTTTAACAGCCAGTTAATTGTATAATCTTAAAAAGCAGTTCTAGGTAATAAAGCATTTCTGTTTCTACTATACCAAGTAATTGATTATGACCATTTTTACTTTTTTGCTATAGGTCAAAAAAGTAAGCAACCTGTCCTGAAGCAGAGCTAGTCAGGGAAAACCCCACCGCTAAGTATCTTTTCGACTAAAATTTAAGGCCTCCCGCACACAGGCAAACTCCTCGCTTTTGGTGTTAATATTGCCGTCCCTTTTTTAAATGTTAAC
>NZ_CAXBOC010000558.1:0-3388 GCF_963976465.1 uncultured Cyclobacterium sp.
ATTTCTAATTCCACTCCGTACCATTTGGCAAGATCTTCTAAAATTTTTTTTAATTGAACCCTTTCAAAATGCAATATTCCCTCTTTCCACCCTATCACTTTATCGATTTCAAAAGGCCTCACTTCAACCCCTGACAAGCTGTCCCTTTTATCTAAAATCATCATTTGACCGGGATTAAGCTTTAATTTTTCTTCCCCAGCCTCAATGGCAACCTTCCCTTCGGTAAGTGCGACAGCGTAAAACCCATCTCTAGCGATTGTATTGAAAGCTGTTCCTAGGGCGGTGGTAACCATCCCCTTTGTTTTAACTTGGAAAGGCCTTATGCTATCTTTGGCAATCTCGAAATATCCCTCTCCCTCCAATTCCACTAGTCTATTCTTATCCCCATAACCAGTAGAAAAAATGATCCTCGAATTAGCATTCAGGACTATACTCGTACCATCAGGAAGCTTCATTGTTAACTTTTCTCCAATGCCTGTTTTCCGCTCGATTACCTTCTCAGGTAAGGCAAGATGAGGCTCATTAAATTCTATTCCTTTCTTTATAAAAATGATACTTCCAATTAAAAGGACAATACTTGCGGCAACCTTGAAGGTTTTGTACCAGGATACACTCTTTGATTGGGTAGGCCCAGTAGCAATAGAAGTACGTAAATGTATTTTTTGAAGAAGCTTATCATAATCAGTCTTATCTTCTTCACTAATGGAACTCTTGTCCCAAGTATTTTTTATATGCGCATCAAAAACCTTTCTAGAGCCGGGTTTTTCTAACCAAGCCAATACTTGCCTGGTTTCCTCAGGACTAGCTGTTTGATTTAAAAATTTAGTAATAATCTCTCTTTCCAATGGGTTTATTGTTCTTTTGTATATAAACCATGAAAGGCTATATTTACTTAATAAAAAGATGAAAAAAAATACAAAAAGTTAAAAAATTAAGCTAACACCAAATACACGCTACTTATATTTTGTGATTAAAAGAGTTAATAGGCGTCTTCAAAATAAAATATTGAGCATTAAAACCAAACCAAGAGCAGGCTTGTGAAGCATGTTACTTTTCAATGATTTTGAAGCCAAATAAATATGATGTTCAATGGTCCTTTTTGACAGTTTCATTTGATGAGCAATTTGCTCACTTGTCATGCCTTTAAATTTATTCATCTTAAAAACTTCCTTCTGTACCGTAGGTAGCTTTTCTATTTGCTCCATCATCTTTCCTTCCAATTCCTTATAAGATAAACTGTCTTCTATACTTTCCGATACCATGCCGAAGTCCTCAGACAAACTATCCAAGCTACAGTCATTTTTTCTATCTCTTATATAATTGAACATATAAAATTTTACGGATTGGAAGAGGTAGCTTTTAAATGATTTTGTCTCGTCTAGTTTCCTCCTTCGTTCCCATACCCTTACAAAAATCTCCTGCACGGCCTCTTCTGCTAATTGTTGGTCAGCAAAAAAAGTTAGTGAAAAAGCCATAAGTTTTCTGGCATACCGATGATACAGCTCATCAAAAGCAGCTATATCTCCCTGTTTTAAACAGGCCAGCAAATTGTTGTCCGTATGATTACTCAGTATGCCCATGGGTTTATTGCTTGTCTCCACTATTCTCCGCTCAAAGCAATCAAAAGCGGAAGCAAAACTTTATTTATGAGGACAATATAAGGTATTATAATTTAAATATAAAAATGTCTTTACCGCATATTTTACCTATCCTAATGGTTATTTGCCGGTATCTTTTGTAATCCAACGAATAGCATAGTATTCACATGCTCCTTTTCCGGCATTCCTAATCCCATGCGCATCCATAGCATGTAAATAGATAAGAGAACCGGGGCCTAGAAGATATGGCACTCCATTAATCATTTCCTCCACTTGACCTTGTAGGACCAGAATTATCTCCTCATCCGCATGAACGTGAGGATCGTGACTCTTTTTTCCTTCATTTAAAGTTGTGATATGCATTTCCAATTCTTGTAAAAGGGGCGTAACTCCTCTACTTACATCCCTTCGTCCCCCTTTTTCACTTTTTTTGAATTCCAATTGCTTGTAATTATACTTGGTTAAAGTATTGACCTCAGGTATAAAGTTTTCACCTACTCCTTCAGACTCCCATTCTATTACAAAAAAAGAAACGGGCGAGGTTCCTGAATGATGAATTCTAGCAGGTTGGTCTTTGGTTAACCAGGCCACACTCCTGTCCTCTAATTTTTCACTTATCACTCCCTGATTAACCAATAGTTCGCCGGTACCAATCAAAACTAATTTCTCTTCTCCTTTTTTCAGCCTCAAGCTTTTTCCTGCTGAAAGCGTATAATGGTTCACTCTAAAATTATCTAAGGTTTCTGTGGGGCCATCAAGGATGGGACGAGTTTCTGTGCCATTCACAACATTTACGGGCAACATTTTGTACTCATACACCGCAGAGGGAAGTGGTAATAACTGCGCATGCGCATAGGTCTGCCACACCAATAACAAAAAAAAAGGTATGTATTTCATCGATAGGGTTAATGTTAATTGTAATAATCAACCAATAAAACAACATTTTTTTTGTACTCCAAATCTTAATTGATATTCGTTCAAATCTTTTCTTGCTACTTAGAAGAAAAAACTCTTGCACCTTTTATCAACTGCTATGCAAATAATCCCTAAAACCATGTATCATCAGTATTAAAAAAAACCTATCTACATGCTTCCTGCTTTGGCAAAAGTAAGTATTGAATTAGGTTTTACGTTTTGATTTTTCCCATGTGCTTTTTTGACTCCCTTTTAGAAAACGAAACAGCCCTGCAACTACTGCATAGTTCATCATACAAAAATAAAAAGGGATAAAAAGCACCTTAATTCTCAGCTTTCTGTTTTCCAAAACATATCCAAGCAAAGCAGCTGCATAAAAAAGCAATTGAGCGACCAATACTAATTGGTAAATCAAGCCTTCCTCGAGAAGAAAAAAGTTAAGTATAAAAATAAGCAGCAATAAAAAAGGGGTAATTGTCCACCGAAGAACCCTATGTGACAAATATTGAAAAAAGAGCAAGGGATGATTAAAAGGTGTTATTTTGAAAAATAGCCTTTTCATGGATTGCCAGCCACCTGCACTAATTCTTACTTTCCGTTTTAATTCCTCCGAGGTGGTATCGGAGCCGGTTTCCATAGCATAAGCATCCGGTTCATACACAATTCTGTACCCATCAGATGCGATAAGTAAGGATTGCATAAAGTCGTCTAAAATAGTATCTTCGGGTAAATCTCTATACAAGGATGTTCTAAATGCCACCAACTCTCCGGCTGCTCCTACGGCAGAAAAAAATTTGGAATCCATTTTCTTTAAAAATGACTCATATTTCCAATACATTCCTTCTCCTGCGGAGCTAGCCGAATCTTCTTCCTCT
>NZ_CAXBOC010000559.1:0-3385 GCF_963976465.1 uncultured Cyclobacterium sp.
GCGCAAATTGTCAGCAATATTTAGGGCAGGATTTCTTCCAATGAAGGTATTGACTACGGGTATTCCCAATTTCTCGGCCCCATCAATTACTGCCAAAATATGAGAGAGTGCGTTCTCTGCCACTTTTTCATCAGGATCCATCGGGTTGGGATAAAAGCCCAATCCCGATACATAGACTTTCTTTTTACTTTGGTAGTCTTTGATATGTGCTACCGTTTTGTCATCAAGGTTGCCCACATCAATATGTGTAACTCCGGCGTAGCGCCTTTCTGCCTTGCCTTTCGGCCAACACATGATTTCTACACATGAAAATTTTTCATTGGCAGCAAAGTCAATGACTTCTTCAAAACTTTTTTCAGCCAGGATGGCACTTACAAAACCTAATTCAAGCATTCCTTGGAAACAATTTATAATTTACATAACAATTCAGCGGCTTTGTCCAGGATGTCATCGTCCTTAGCAAAACAAAACCGTAATAATTTATCATCTTTTTTATCCTTATAAAAAACGGATACAGGTACAGATGCTACCTTGATTTCTTTGGTAAGCCTTATGGCCAAATCATAATCATTTTCGTCTGTAATATTTTCGTAAGATACGATTTGAAAGAAACTACCTTTAGAAGGTTTAAAGGTAAATCTCGATGCACGTAAAGCTTCATTGAAACGATCTCTCTTCCTTTGGTAAAATTCAGATAGAGCTTCATAATGTTCAGGCAATTTTAAGAAATCTGCCAAGGCATATTGCATGGGAGACACTGTACAGAAAGTGATGTACTGGTGGATACGCCTAAACTCCTTGGTGAGTGCAGCAGGAGCCAGGCAATAACCAATTTTCCAGCCTGTAACATGGTAGGTTTTACCCACAGAATTGCAAATAAAAGACCTTTCTTTTAATTCCGGATGCGTCATCATGGAATGGTGAACCCCTCCATCAAAAACAATATGTTCGTATACCTCATCACTGATGATATAAATGTCTTTGTCCCGAATAATATCCGCTAAGCTATCAAGGTCTTCTTTACTGAAAACCGTTCCCACGGGGTTGTGGGGAGTGTTGATAAGAATGGCTTTGGTTTTGGGGCTGATTTTGGCTTTAACCATTTCCCAATCTATTTTAAAATCAGGGGCGTCTAAGGTGACGAAAATCGGAATGCCACCATTAAGGTCTATGGCCGGCACGTAGCTGTCATAGGCCGGTTCCAATACAATTACCTCATCTCCGGGATAGACTACTGCAGTAACTGCACAGAAGATGGCTTCTGTAGCTCCCGAGGTGACGGTCACTTCTGTCTCAGGGTCGTAGGCTGTTTCATAAACATCGGCGGTTTTTTGGGCGATGCTTTCCCTAAAAACCGGTGCACCGGACATGGGAGCGTATTGGTTGTAGCCGTTTTTTAAGTAGTGACAAACCAATTCACTTAGCTTTGGAGAACAATCAAAGCTTGGAAAGCCTTGAGATAAATTATAAGCCCCCTCATCTGTCGCTAATTTGGACATGACCGTAAAAATGGTTGTGCCTACATAAGGGAGTTTAGAGGGTAGATTTTTTGCTTTTTTCATCATTTGTAAAGATCCATCAGAATTATTCCCAATGTGGAAAAGTGAAAATTATTTGAAAGCTGCAACTCCGGCTTCAGCAATAATCCCATCTTCAGGTGGGGCAGCTCCACTCACCCCAATGGCTCCGATAACCTGATCTCCGGAAATTATAGGAAGCCCGCCTTCCATGGCCAGTACTCCGGGTAGACTAAGAATATTTAATCGCCCTTCCATGACCATGTCTTCAAATTCTTTAGTTGACCTTTTAAACTTAGCGGCAGTTTCACTTTTTTCTAAGGCCACGTCAATGCTTCCACTTTGGGTTCCATCCATTCTTCTGAGGACGACCAGGTGTCCGCCGGCATCAACGATAGCTATGACTACATTCCAATCGTTTGCTTTGGCTTTAGCTTCAGCAGCATCTGCAATTGCCTGAGCATCCTTAAGGCTAAGGATTTCTGTCATCTGTTGGGCATTGGTAGTGAAGCTCACCACGGTGAATAACAAGATTAAAATTGAAAAGCTTAGCTTCTGCATTTTATTGAATTTAAGTTTTAAAAGGATTAATCTTAAATATAATTAATAAACTGCAATTCTTAAATTTTTTATATTTGAGTAAGAAACAAATCGGTAAAAAATTCAATGAAAACTTTTCAAAAAGAAATTCAATTGCCCGCATACAAAAGAGGTTTTCACCTCATTACTAGACATATTGTGGATAACTTTCCTGAATTAAATAAAATTGATCGGGGACTGCTTCAGGTGTGGATAAAACATACTTCCGCAGGTTTAACGATCAATGAAAACGCTGATCCTACTGTAAGAGTAGATTTCGAAACCTTTGCCAATTACTTGATTCCTGAGGATTACCCCCATTTTGTACATACCATGGAAGGCCCTGATGATATGCCTGCACACCTTAAATCAAGTGTTTTTGGCTGTTCAGTACAAATTCCCGTTACTCGTGGTAGATTGAATCTGGGGACATGGCAAGGCATTTACCTTGGAGAGTATCGCAATTATGGAGGAAAGAGAAATCTCGTGCTTACAGTAATGGGAGAATAAGCTATTTTGAGTGATTAATGAAATAATGAAGAGAAAACAGCAATATATTGCTTTATCCACAATTTTATCCACAGCAATTTAACAACTGTTTAAATCTCAGGCTTGTAAGATTTCCACTGTTCCTGGTAGCTGCCTGATAGGATCAATAGCAACCAATCTTGTAAACTATTTGGTGTCTGAAAAGTATTTGAAATCCGCCCTTTGAGGGCTTCAATTTTTCCATTTTGAGGGTTGATCCAATAAGCTTCAGCCTTATTCAAAATGGTCTTTTTTATACGTGTTTTTATCTTGCTTCCTCGAGGTTGGTAAATAAGGATACAGCCTTGATCAATCGTCGTTAAGGCTAATTTCTGTTGATGGAAAGGCCACCTTAAGCCTGCCAAAACTTTTGTTGAAACCAGCATTTCCTGCCAGGGTAGCCGGGCAAAAAGCCTTGGCAATAAACCTACCTGTGAGGCTCCGGGTAAGTCCAGGGCTTTGTCCCAAGACATTTGAGCGCCAAATAGGGGGGGGACATTTTCTGAATGCATTTGCCAAACTTCATTGCATCCATAGGTATAACCGGCCGCGCCGCACAGCATGCTCCAATAGGCAGATAGCCGAACATCAGCGGCATTCAATCGCTGAAAATGCCATTTATTTAGTAAGTTGGGAATGTTTTCATAACCGGGCTCTCCATTGATTACAGGTCGGATAGGTTTTCTGCTTCTGGCCTTGTTTACAAATCTGTATTCCCGAAATTTTTTTTGATGCCTGGATTGAAACATGTCGATTTGCAA
>NZ_CAXBOC010000560.1:0-3380 GCF_963976465.1 uncultured Cyclobacterium sp.
TGTGATTTTAAGAAATTTACAAGCAAGAAATTTCTCAAGATGGTATTGTGTAATTCGAAAGAGATAGAAGGACTTAATTGCAAATTCACAGCTGAGGCAAATACACTTCAGCGACCGAAAAATACAGCCAGGGGGAGAATGAAAAGCTAAAAAGTGCGATTTTGAAATATCATCCCATAAAATGAAACCTACAAATCCCAAAAAAACGTTAACTTTAAGGTGACGGTACATTATAGAGAAATGGATATCAAAGCAGAAAAATTAAACCTGATCGAACAGTTGGCAAAATTGGAAGATATAAAGGTAATCCTGCAGATCAAAGATTTGTTGAGTTCCCAGAAAGAACCAATAGCAGGTTATAAACCGGACGGTGGCCCCATCACTAAGTCAGAATTGATAGCTAGAGCAAAGGATTCAAATAAAGCCATTATAGAAGGAAGGGTGATCAGTATTGAGGATCTGGAAAATGAATCGGAAAACTGGTAACCGGGATGAATGTTTTAGTCACCGAGCCGGCCAATGAATCATTGAAAGAAATTTGTAAACACTACAGAAGTTTGGCGTTCGAAGCTTATGCTTTAAAGGTACGAAAAAAGATACTTGAAAAAGCCAAGAGTTTATCGGACAACCCGGAAAGAGGGCAGAAAGAAGAAATGTTAAAATCCCTCAATCAGGGCCATCGCTATTTACTGGTTGAATCCCACTTTAAAATCGTTTATCTGATAGACGAAAAACAGGTTATAGTGACAGATATATTTGACACCCACCAGCATCCCAAAAATATGCTAAAAGGGAACCAGTAACGTCGAATTAATATACTTCGTAGGTACGGGAAGTTTGCTGCAGGATGTCATTCATTCGCATGGAAATCGGTGTTCTCCGGGCTGGGTCTAGAATCCTCTACACCCTTTTATTCCTAACTTACTTTGAAGACGAAATCTTTTAAATGCCATTTGCAATGGTTTCTGAAAGACCTCCTTATCTAAGTAAACAAATTGACAAAATTTTGAATACCGTTTGACTGAGATTTGAGACCCCATCCAAATCAACGACACTTTATTCAGTTACTCGGGCAGACTTCATTTGCAATTCATTCAAGGATAGACTATTTTTAGTTATGGGAGAGGCTTACCAAATAAGAGATCAGACAAATAAGCATAATCAGCAATAGACACATTGACCGCTTACGGAATGAATCGATCACAGCATAATGCTACCCTTTTCCATAAATTGATTACCAGAATAGTTGAAGCTGAAAAATTGAAAGTTAAAAGTATGGATTGCTTTTGAATGTTTACATCTATTACAGTAAATTAAAGCCACTGAGAATATCAATGGCTTTTAAGCAATAAACCGCTTGTCAGAAAATAAACCTACGATTATTTCGTAGGTCTTTTTAAATTTTTTAACGGGTATAAGTAAGGATTATTTTACCAGCAACAGTTTCCTGTGGCGTATCCATCTTTACTTCCTGAACGGTAACAAGCTTATTATCACTTAATTCTATAATTTCATAGAAGACTTTATTTTCTCTGGCATCAGTAGTTATAAAGCTATTGCCCTCTACTTTCCACACACCACTTCCATTTATATCCTCCTGACCAACTGTTATTTGATAAGTTCCATTCTCCCTAACAATCAGCCTACCGTCCATATGAAGCTGCTTGCCCCCTTCGATCATCTCTCTCATTTCAGGCCCTTCTGATTGCTCAAAAGAGAAGTCACTTCCCTCCCAAGTACCAATAATCTTTTTGTTCATTCCAGTCATATCGCAGGAGAAAAGCCCAATCATAAGCACCAACAAGGGTACTGTAAGCAGAAATTTTGCTTTGAGCATATTGTTTGATTTTGATTTGTTCATCATAATTATTCTTTTTTTGATTTGAAATTGATTGATATTATTCATGAATTGAAGCCCACAGTCAGCACTGATTTGCTTCAATAATAGTCTCGAATAGGCAATGGGTGAATAAGACTGCGTGACAATTTCATCAGCTTGAAACTCATGGGTTTCTCGTAAGCTTTTCTCCAACATATATATTAGGGGATGGAACCAAAATACCACTTTTGCTAACTGAATCAGCATAAGATCTATAGAATGACGTTGATCCACATGCACAGACTCATGCAAGATAATTTGCTGGTGCTCGCTATTTTCCGGATCAAAAGACGGTAACAATATGTGTTTGAAAAATGAAGAAGGAACCAACTTGGGATTTACCACTAAAGTTCTTCCTGCGTATTGAACCGTGCATGAATTTCGTATTAGCACTATTGTCTTTACAACTCCCAATATTAGTCTGGCCAAAGTGAAAACCACTCCCATAAAATACCCGAACATCAGGACTGCATGCCAAGAGAATGCAATTCCTTCGGATGCCTGATTAGTTGTAATGACTTTAACTTCAATCCACTGCATGGGATTATTGAAAGTATTCACTGAAGCGTTGTTGAAAATATTATAATCAAATGAAATTAAAGGCAAAAGCAAGGAAAAAATCACTATACCAACCAAAACAGCCCGATTGCCTTGGAAAAACGTTAAACGTTCAAATAGAACTTTGTAAAAGGCCCATCCAAAACCAAATGCAAAACTACCTTCCAATAAGTAATTGATCAAGTTGTTCATGACTCGTTCTTTTTTTCGTAGCTATCTATCAATTTCTGCATTTCCTGAATTTCCTTTTCAGACACCTTGTTTTCCTTCACCATAAACGACAAGACATTCTCCATGGATCCATCAAAAAAGTTTTTCACCAAGTGATTAAAACTTTTCTTCCGGTAATCACTTTCAGCAATCAAAGGGTGATATTCATTGGTTTTGCCATAAGTCTTATGACCGAGATATCTTTTTTTCTCCAACACCT
Organism: uncultured Cyclobacterium sp.; assembly: GCF_963976465.1. NCBI lineage: Bacteria > Pseudomonadati > Bacteroidota > Cytophagia > Cytophagales > Cyclobacteriaceae > Cyclobacterium > uncultured Cyclobacterium sp. Next base: position 2,868 of record NZ_CAXBOC010000560.1, read on the forward strand.
TTACAGTTGAAGCTAGCGTGGTATAGGGCGGCTTGGGTTCAGGAAGCTCATGTAATACATCCCGGAGAATAGCCCGATTAAGCCTCCAAAATATCTTCATTATCTGTTCCTCATACGTGGTCAGCTCTTCCATAAGGCTAATATATAAAATGAAACCTGAAAAACCTACGAATATTTCGTAATATTACGTAGTTCTCGTAAATAATGAAATGTAAGAAGTCATTTGAAAGTTTACCCATGGCTGGTTGTAGGATTATTTACACCCTAAAGAACCTATCGTCCAATAATTTGAATATTGTCAGCCTGAAGTTTGAAAATTGATTCTACTCAACCATAGAACTGGAGGAGGCTCTCACCTACACCCAGCTGAGGCATATTTTCATTTGCAATCATTGAATGTTATTTGCCTAGACTGGTAATGCTTTTCCCAATTGTAAATAGAAGTTTTACTAAGTATCGAGGATAACCTCCACCTTTGGATTTGTATGCTTGTCCAAATCAACAATTCGAATA
>NZ_CAXBOC010000561.1:0-3358 GCF_963976465.1 uncultured Cyclobacterium sp.
CTTGGCCATGCTGATCTGTCAGGACATCATCATCGTACCCTTGGTGCTTTTCACTCCCATGTTGGCCGGAGAGTCAGACAATGTTTTACTCTCGCTGTTTTACATGGCACTAAAAGGAGGTCTGGTAATCCTGCTAACCATTATCAGTGCAAAATACCTGATTCCCCAGTTGCTGTACCGAATCGCAAAAACCAAAAATGAAGAGCTTTTCCTATTAAGCATTATCGTTACCTGTTTTGCCGTAGCCTATGCCACTTCATTGCTGGGTCTTTCGTTGGGCTTGGGTGCTTTTCTGGCCGGGCTTATCATCAGTGAATCAGAATACAGTCACCATGCTACAGGAAAGATACTTCCTTTTAGAGAAATTTTCCTCAGCTTCTTTTTTGTCTCAGTAGGCATGTTGTTCGATATTGGTTTTTTAGCTGAAAACTTACTATTGATCTTGGCTTTGGTGCTGCTTACATTCTTGGTAAAATTCACTGTCACCTCTCTGGCTGTAAAATCTTTGGGAAGTAGTTTTAAAGAATCTTTTATTGTAGGTTTTTCTATCTTCCAAGTGGGAGAATTTTCCCTTCTATTGGCTAAAGAAGGATTGAAGTACGAATTGTTGGACAATACTACTTATCAATTTTTCCTGGCCATCTCTATCCTAACCATGATCATTACCCCTTTTGTTCTAAAGCAAAGGGAAAAGCTTGCCTGCAGGGTGCTCAATATTCCCATGCCAAAGAAAATTAAAGACAGGTTGGAAGAACGCGTACAAATTCCTGAAATCGACCTTGAAAAAGAATCATTGAATGATCATTTGGTAATTATTGGCTATGGGCTGAATGGAAGAAACTTGGCCCGAGCTGCCAAAAGGGCAAAAATCACCTATGTAATTATAGAGATGAACCCGGAAACAGTAAAAGTAGAAGCCGCAAAAGGTGAACCTATCATCTATGGTGATGCAGGCAATGCCGTGGTGCTTGAACATGTTAAAATTCACAAAGCCAGGGTAGCTGTGATAGCCATCTCCAATCAACCTGCTACCACCGGTATAATCATGAATATCAGGGAGGCCTCCCAAAATGTTTTCATCATCGTAAGAACGAGGTACGTCAATGAAATCGAATCGATGCTCAATATGGGAGCCGATGAAGTTATACCTGAAGAATTTGAAACTTCCATAGAAATTTTCACCCGTGTCTTGAATAAATACCTTGTACCAAAAGGTGAGGTGGATGACTTCACCAATGATGTAAGGTTTCACAATTATGAAGTTTTCCGAACGCCATCTAATGAAAGTACTGTCCCGAGCCTTGACATCCCTGAAATCAATTTCTCAGGAATAAAAATAGAAAAAGATCATGGCCAATTTATCGGAAAATCAATTAAGGAAAGTAATTTAAGAGAAAACTCAGGCCTAAATTTAGTAGCCATCAAAAGAGGAGGGAAAACCCTTACAGAAATAACCGGTCATACCAAAATTAAATTGGGAGACATTGTTTATGTGGTAGGTAAACCTGAAGCTTTGGAAAGCTTTGAAGAAGAGGTGGGGATAAGCTAAGGCTAAAACCCAAAGAGACACCTCCTACTTCCTAAAATCTATAGCTTAAGTGCTACATCTGATTTTATTTTCAACTCATCCAGGGCACTTTTCCCTAGGTTTACCGAAGGCTTAAAAAAAAGGAGCCCTTCCAAATTAAATTGAAAAGGCTCTTATTATTATAACTTAAGGGGCTTTTAAATGATTAGCATGGCATCGCCATAGCTAAAGAATTTATAACCTTCTTTGATACCTTCTTGGTAAGCCTTCATGATCAAATCATATCCACCAAAAGCAGAAGCTGTCATCAACAATGTTGATTCAGGCAAATGAAAGTTGGTGATTAGGGCATTGGCAATTTTAAATTCGTAAGGAGGAATGATAAACTTATCTGTCCAACCACTACTTGCTTTTAATCTACCATTTGCGGTAACAGAAGATTCAATGGTTTTTAGGGAAGTAGTCCCTACAGAAACCACTCTTTTCTTTTCATCAAGGGCAGTATTGACCAAATCAACAGTACCTTGTGGAATGTCATAATTCTCCGAATCCATTTTATGCTTCGTAAGGTCTTCCACGTCCACTTGTCTGAATGTACCCAAGCCAATATGCAAAGTAATAGGACTTACTTCAACACCTTTAATTTCAAGGCGTTTCATTAAATGTGGGGTGAAATGCAAACCTGCCGTTGGTGCTGCAACAGCTCCTACATGCTGGGCAAAGATGGTTTGATACCTTTCTCTGTCAGCATCTACCACATCTCTCTCGATGAAATCTTTCAATATTGGCGTTTCTCCGAGTGTGTCTATGGTCTTGTAAAACTCCTCGTCTGTACCGTCAAATAAGAATCGAATGGTTCGGCCCCTGGAAGTAGTGTTATCAATTACTTCGGCAACCAAATCACTATCCCCAAAATAAAGTTTGTTCCCTACCCTAATCTTTCTGGCAGGATCCACCAAAACATCCCATAACCTAAGTTCCTGATTGAGCTCTCTTAAAAGAAAGACCTCAATCTTGGCTCCGGTTTTCTCTTTGTTTCCATACAGTCTTGCAGGAAATACCTTCGTATTGTTGGTTACAAATACATCTCCTGTATCAAAATAATCGATGACATCTTTGAAAACTTTATGTTCTATCTTTCCGGTATCCTTGTGAATAACCATTAATCTGGATTCATCTCGGTTCTCAGGTGGATGAAGGGCAATAAGTTTTTTTGGAATTTCAAACTTGAAATCTGATAACTTCATATGTATATATTTAGGAAATACCTTTTAAACGTAATTATCGTAAAAAATGCAAAGTTAATAAGAATTTAACCAGATTCTATTTATATTGTCAAATTGTTTTAAATAATATTGAAAATTGATCGTATTCAGACTAATTTGGGAGAGTTTTCGCTTTGCGATGGATGCACTGAAGTCCAATTTGACGAGGACCATTCTTTCGTTATTGGGTGTAACAGTGGGTATTTTCGCCATCATTGCTGTTTTTACCTTAGTAGATTCTTTGGAAAAAAACATCAAGGACAGCCTTACTTTCCTAGGAAGCAATGTGGTTCGCGTAGACCGATTTCCATTTGCTGCAGGAGGCCAGGATTACCCCTGGTGGCGGTATTTCAGAAGACCTCCCGGCAACTATGCTGAATTTACATTTTTAGAAGAACGTCTGAAAAGTGCCCATGCTGTTACCATTTCTGCCAACACAAGAACTACCGTAAAGGCCAATAGCAATGCCTATGAAATGGCCAATTTGGATGGCGTTGTTTTCAACCATAAAGAAGTTTACGACATACCTATTGATAAAGGAAGGTTTTTTACCGAGATGGAAATT
>NZ_CAXBOC010000562.1:0-3352 GCF_963976465.1 uncultured Cyclobacterium sp.
AGCTGTTAGTGGAGAAAATAACATCACCTACGACAGCCCAAAATCTATGCTCAGCGACAAATCCGAAGAGGTAAATCAAGATGATGTCTTAAACACTTTAATTGCCCAATATCACTCCCGCTTTACTGAGTCTTATGTAAGAATTAGCATTCCTCATAAACAAGACGATCCAATCAACCTTACCGTAATTCAGCCTAATAAAGGATTAAATGCTATTGATCACTATGTTCATGACCAATACAGCGGCCTTCCATTAGAAGGCAATTTCGCCAGTGGCTTATCCGAAGACCGCAGTACTTTCCAAACTGTGAATGGAATGGTCTATGACATCCATTTTGGAAGTATTTTAGGTCTGCCGGGAAGAATTTTGGTTTTCCTTGCCTCTCTAATCGGAGCCTCGCTACCCGTGACCGGGTTTATTTTCTGGCTAGGGAAAAATAAAAAAAGGAAGAAAAATTCAACTCAGGCTCTGAACAATTAAAATAAACAATAGATTTTCGGGATGAACCGAGGATCCTATACTACTAATACCCATTACTTTCAGCTGTTTTCTTAAACAGGCCTCATTAGTAAAGTCGATTAATAGTATAGGTTTGTTAACCTGCATTATGCCATCGACAACCTATTAGCTACTGAAATCAAATAAAATCAGCCACTTGGTTGCTGTTTTCTATTTCGCCTTAGCGGTGCTATCCTAATAAACCAAACAACGTGATTTTCTTGGAATTACTCCACTCTCAGCGAAAGAGCTCAGGAAATCTACTTTCATAATCCGGGTCTAAATGCTCAGGGTGTAACGACCCAATTGTCAATACATAGATTAGATTTTATTTAAATTGGCGCTTATAAACCCTATTTCTATGCCTTTCAGCTAATCAGTTCAAAAAATATACTTTATTTGCGCCGAAATTATAATTTATAAAAGATGTCACAATTTCCACCATGCCCTAAATGCCAATCAGAATTTGCTTATTCCACCGGAGATCCACTCCTATCATGCCCGGAATGTGGACACGAATGGGACCCTGAAGATACAGTCGTTGAAGATTCAGGCATTGAAGTAAAAGATGCCAATGGAAATGTTCTCGTGGACGGGGATACGGTAATTGTACTTAAAAACTTACCTGTGAAAGGCTATCCTCAACCAATAAAAGCCGGCACCAAAGTAAAAAACATTCGATTAACAGACGGTGATCATAATATTGATTGTAAGATTACCGGTTTTGGAGCCATGGCTTTAAAATCTGAATTTGTAAAAAAAGGATAAGCCACACTTCAGTATTTTACTTGTACTTTAAAATGATTGAAGCTTATTAGCAGCTGTCAATTCTCCCTCAGATTAAGTTTACTTTTTCTCACTTCAGCATTTTTTCTATCAAAATCAGTATTTGAGATATATTAGCCATGATAATCATTGCTAATATATCCTTTTAGCTACTTTTTTAATAAAATTGATCTCTCCTGCGCCTATACCAGGGTATGTCAACCATCTATATAGGCCAAAACCGAAACGCTTGCTTTTTCCTATAGCCAGAATATTGTACCAAGAAACAAATACTTTTAGAATGAGTTACAATTAAAAGGTAATTTATCTAAGACCTAATACAGATAATTTTCGTTAAGCTATTAGAAATAATTTAGGCAATTATCAACCATATATTTTTCTGAAATTATAATTTTCAGGCTTTCAACTTATGAAAAATGATTGGGTAAAGAATTGGTATACTCTTAAAAATAGAAAACCCTACGACTTTCAAAAAGATTGTTTAATAAATTATCTGGAAGGAAAAAGTGGACTATTAAATGCTCCTACCGGAAGTGGTAAGACCATGGCCTTATGGATACCCATATTGAAAGAGTATGTCAATCAGTATCCGGACAGCTGGAAAAAAAAGAGAAAAAATGGTTTGCAGGTGATATGGATTACTCCTTTGCGTGCCCTTGCTCAAGATTTATGTCAAGCCATGCAAGAGGTATGCCTTGAAACCGGATTACCTTGGCGGATTGCAGTTAGAAATGGTGATACCACAGCATCTCAGAGGCAGCAACAAAAAAGATCCATGCCTGAATGCTTGATTACCACACCGGAAAGTCTTCATTTATTAATCGCTCAAAAAGGAAACCAAGAGTTATTTCGCAATCTAAAAGCAGTAGTGGTAGACGAATGGCATGAACTGTTGGCCAACAAGCGGGGCGTTCAAGTTCAACTAGCCATTCAATATTTGAAAACCATTGCAAGCTCTCAATTCAAAGTTTGGGGAATATCGGCAACCATAGGTAACCTTTCCCAAGCGCAAGGGGTTTTATTAGGTCCTAAAACCCCTCAATTAATTATTAGAAGCAAGGTAAAAAAGAAAATAAAAGTTGCCTCAGTTATACCTGATGAAGTGGAGAAATATCCTTGGGCTGGTCATCTAGGTATTAAATTATTGCCCAAAATTATCCCCATTATTGAAAAAAGCCAAAGTTTACTGCTCTTCACCAATACAAGGTCACAGACAGAAATTTGGTACCAAAAAATATTAGAAACCAAGCCTGAATGGGCGGGGACCATGGCCATGCACCATGGATCATTGGATCCTCAAGTACGCGAGTGGGTAGAGACGGCATTGCATGAAAAAAAGTTGAAACTTGTTGTATGTACAAGCAGCTTAGATCTTGGTGTAGATTTTAGACCTGTTGACACCGTAATACAGGTGGGAAGTCCCAAGGGGGTTACTAGGTTTGTACAGCGAGCAGGTCGGTCGGGACATTCTCCGGGGGCTATAAGCAAGGTGTATTTTGTTCCTACCCATTCCTTGGAGTTGATAGAGGCAAGCGCATTGAGAAAAGCTATCAATAATGGGGCTTATGAGGACCAAATCCCAATGGAGGCTTGTTATGATGTGGGACTTCAGTTTTTAGTCACACTCGCATTGGGAGATGGGTTCAAGCCTGAGAATGCCTACCTTATATTAAGAAGTTGCTACGCTTTCCGAAACCTTTCAAGGGATGAATTTCAGTGGATGTTAGCTTTCGTCACAGTGGGTGGAAAGGCCCTTGGCAGTTATGAGGAGTTTTCGAAAATTAACTTAGCCTCGGACGGACGCTATCGTGTCACCGATAAAAAAATAGCCATGCGTCACAGATTGTCCATGGGTACCATTGTAAGCGATCCAATGATTCAGGTTAAATTTATAACTGGAGGATACATCGGTTCGGTAGAAGAAAGCTTTATTTCCAAGTTAAAACCTGGGGATGCTTTTTGGTTTGCCGGTCGAAATCTTGAGTTTGTCAAAATCAAGGAAATGAAGGCATTGGTAAGAAGATCAAAAAAGAAGACCGGAACCATTCCCCGCTGGATGGGAGGGAG
>NZ_CAXBOC010000563.1:0-3352 GCF_963976465.1 uncultured Cyclobacterium sp.
GTAACATTTGCCGCTGCTGTACCTACCCGGCAATTATCGATGCACTGTCTAAATTAAGTCAAAAGAAAGCTGAGCAATGAGCCTTAAACGAGATGAAAACCCTTTCCCAACTTTAAGTGATTTTAAAAGTCCCAAAGGAAGGATGTCTAGAAGAAAGTTTTTTAAACTTATGGGAGCCGGTGCAGCCACCTATATTTTGCTTTCAGATGTATTCGTTTCCTCTGCGGCTTCTGTTGATGATAAGTTTGAATTTCCGGACAAAGAGCTGATTTCTTCTTGGATTCATATTTCTAAAGCGGGAATAATTACTGTATTTACGGGAAAGGTGGAGATTGGGCAGAACATACGCACATCCTTAAGTCAGGTAGTGGCAGAGGAGTTGTCTGTTGCTCCTCACGAAATTAACCTGATTATGGGAGATACTTTACTCACCCCTTATGATCGAGGGACCTATGGAAGCCTGACTACACTCCAAATTTCCCCTGTGCTTAGGCTTGCGGCAGCAAACTTAAGAGAGATTTTATTGGAGGAAGCTGAAAAGGTATTGGGTATATCCTCTTCCAAACTGCAGTTAAAAGACGGGAAGGTGATGGATGCCGACTCAGCCAATAGTGTTGACTTTGAGCACTTATTGGAAGGTAAAAAAGTGCTGAGAAAAATCAATAAAGATGTAGCAACAATAAGCCCTGAGCAGTGGAGATTTGCAGGTCATTCTGTGCCCAAAATTAACGGAAAGGATTTTATTACAGGAAGCCATAAATATGTATCTGATATGGTTTTGCCAAATATGGTATATGGTAAAATATTGCGGCCACCAGCTTATGGAGCTGAACTGCTTCGTGCCGATACTACAAATGCCGAAAATATCCCCGGCATAATGCTGATAAGCGACGGAGATTTTATTGCGGTTGTAGCAGACAGCCCGGGAAAAGCAGCCATGGCTTTGGCTTCAGTCGATTCCTCCTGGGGACCGGGAAAGCTTATTGAGCCTGGAGCGCTATTTGAGCATTTGGTCAAAAGCTCCAAGGATGGAAAACCCAAAAGGCAAAGCCTAGAAGATAACTATGAGGAAGCCCCATTGAAATTAAATCAGTGGTTTGAGATTGATTATATCGCACATGTCCCCTTGGAAACCCGGGCAGCATTGGCCAGCTGGAAAGACGGAGAAGTGGAAGTTTGGGCAGGGACACAACGCCCTTTTGGTTTACATGAAGACTTGGCAAAAGAATTTGATCTACCATTAGATAAAATACGCGTTCATGTTCCCGATACTGGTTCCGGCTACGGAGGAAAGCAAACCAGTGAAGTAGGGATTGAAGCTGCAAAATTATCGAAGGTGGTTGGCCGTCCCGTAAAGGTTTGCTGGACCAGAGAAGAAGAATTCAAGTGGGCTTATTTTCGACCTGCAGGAGTAATTGATGTGAAAGCTTCTGTAAATAATGGGAAGATTAATACTTGGGAGTTCCATAATTATAACTCAGGTGCTGCAGGTATTGATTTTCCTTATTCAGGGGCTGAAGAACATATTGAGTTTCACCGTTCATCTTCACCATTGCGTCAAGGATCCTATCGGGCCTTGTCCTCTACTGCCAACGTCTTTGCCATGGAGTCCACAATCAATGATTTGGCAAGGGAATTGAAATTGGACCCTTTGCAATTTAGAATAGCGCATCTGGATAAACCAAGATTAATCAATGTAATAAAAGCAGGCGCCGAGGCCTTTGATTGGGGAAAGGAAAAGAAGCAATCTGAAATAGGGTATGGAATGGCTTGCGGTACGGTAAAAGGAGGCTTTGTCGCTACCTTCGTTGAGGTGGAGGTTGAAAATAAATCGAGGAAATTGAATGTACGTAGGGTAGTGACGGCCTTTGAATGTGGTGTCATCATCAATCCCCGGCACCTTAAGAGTCAGGTTATTGGGTGTGTACTGCAAGGTTTAGGCGGCGCACTATTTGAAGCGGTAGATTTTAAAGATGCCAAACTGACCAATCCCGGTCTTTCTTCCTACCGAGTGCCTAGGTTTAGTGATGTACCGGAAATGAAAGTAGTATTATTGAACCGAAAGGATCTTCCATCCTCCGGAGCAGGAGAAGCCCCCATCGTATGTATCGCTCCAGCATTGCGGAATGCAATTCATGATGCTTGCGGAGTAAAGCTTTATAGGCTACCCATGTTGCCATCAGGTGTGGTGCCTGAGCACACCTGATGGTCAATTGGTCTTGTTATGAACTGTATCAAAGGATGAACTGAGAAAGGTCTCGGTTTTTCACCAAAGAACTTAACCTTTCATTGACAAGGTCTTTGGTAATCATGATTTTGCTATTGGGACCTATTGAATCCGGTACATCAAACAAAAAGTCATTCAGTAAATGGCTCATGACGGTGTGCAGCCTTCTTGCCCCAATGTTTTCAACTTCCTCATTGATACTAAATGCCAATGAAGCTATTTCTTGAATGGCATCGTCTGTGTATTCCAAATAAACTTCCTCAGCTTCAAATAAGGCCTGATACTGTTTGGTGAGGGCATTTTTTGGGTCTTTGAGTATTTTGTAGAAATCCTCTTGGGTTAGGCTCGTAAGTTCTACTCGAATTGGGAACCTTCCTTGCAGCTCGGGAATCAGGTCCGAAGGTTTGCTTACATGAAAGGCTCCTGCGGCTATAAACAACACATGATCTGTATGTACCAATCCATATTTGGTATTGACAGCACTGCCTTCTACAATAGGAAGCAAATCTCTTTGTACACCTTCTCTGCTAACATCCGGTCCGCCTGATTTACTTGAACTAGAGGCAATTTTATCAATTTCGTCGATAAATATGATCCCATTGTTTTCCGCAAGCTTAATGGCTTCTTCTTTGACCTCATCAAAATCAATAAGTTTGGAGGCTTCTTCTTCCATCAAAATCTTTCTGGCTTCCGAAATGGTGACTTTCCTTTTTTTGGTGCGCTTAGGCATCATATTGCTAAGCATGTCTTGAATGCCAGCCATGCTGGCTTCATCCATCATGCCATTTCCCACCATGCCAATCCCAGCAGGGGAGGACTGCTTAACATTGATTTCTATTTTCCGTTCCTCCAGCTCTCCATGCTTCAATTTTTCTTTGAATCTCTCCCTGGTTTTTTCATTAAGCTCTTGCTCGCTGGCATTGTCGGGATTAAAATTCTCTTTTTGCGTAGTGCTGAAACCTGTACCTCTAACGGGAGGAATCAAAATATCCAGAAGCATGTCTTCAACAATCACTGCAGCTTTTTCCTTTACTTCTTCATTCTTTGCTTCCTTAACCAGATTTACTGCATGTTCCACCAAATCCCTTACCATGGACTCTACGTCCCTTCCGACATAGCCTACTT
>NZ_CAXBOC010000564.1:0-3329 GCF_963976465.1 uncultured Cyclobacterium sp.
TGCCTTACCCTTAGATGATTTTCGAGTTACTGTAATGGTGGATTACAACTCTCCTGTGTTGGGAAGTCAGCATGCCTCTATAACAGACATCAGTCAATTCCGACAAGAAATCGCTTCCTGTAGAACATTTTGCTTTTTGCATGAGTTAGAAATGTTATATAAAAACAACCTTATCAAAGGTGGTGACCTCAACAATGCCATCGTGGTGGTGGACAGAATAGTGGAAGAGAAAGAACTTGCTAACCTGGCAAAAATGTTCAATAAGCAAAAGGTAGAAGTTAAAAAGGAGGGTATATTGAACAATGTTGAGTTAAGGTATAAAAATGAGCCGGCCAGACATAAACTTTTGGATGTAATTGGAGACTTAGCATTGGTAGGCCGACCGCTCAAAGCGCAAATTTTAGCTGCTAGACCCGGCCATGCTGCCAATGTGGCCTTTGCAAAAAAAATAAAACGAGCGATGGAGAAAGCCGGTCCAATGCACATACCCTATTACGACCCTAAATCACCACCTGTACTTGACATTAATCAAATTAGCAATATCCTTCCGCACAGGTACCCTTTTCAATTATTAGACAAGGTGATCTATCTGGACGATAAAGTAGTGGCCGGTGTAAAAAACGTCACTATCAACGAGCCCTTTTTTATGGGGCACTTCCCCAATAATCCTGTAATGCCGGGCGTTTTGCAAGTAGAAGCCATGGCCCAAACAGGTGGTATTTTGGTTTTAAGTACTGTAGAGGATCCGGAAAATTATTGGACCTATTTTCTCAGCATAGAAAACTGCAAATTCAGGAAAATGGTATTACCCGGTGACACATTGATATTTAAATGTGAATTACTTAATCCAATTAGAAGGGGAATAGCAAAAATGAAAGGGGAGGCATTTGTTGGAAACGCCTTGGTTTGCGAAGCAATTATGACTGCCAGCATTGTAAGAAAAGACGCATGATCAGTAAACTATCCGAAATAAGTGAAAAGGCCCATTTGGGGGAAAATGTTTCAATTGAAGCTTTTACGTCTGTCCATCCTGATGTAGAAATTGGGGATGGCACGTGGATAGGCTCCAATGTCACCATTTATCCTGGAGCAAGAATTGGTAAAAATTGCAGAATCTTTCCCGGAGCAGTGATTGCTGCAATTCCTCAAGATTTGAAATTCAACGGTGAGCCATCTTTGGTTGAAATTGGAGACAATACCACCATCAGAGAGTTTGTAACAATCAACAGAGGTACGGCAGATAAGCAAACCACCAAAATAGGGGACAATTGCCTGATAATGGCTTATGTTCATATTGCCCATGATTGTATCATTCAAAACCGGGTGATCATTGCCAACTCCGTGCAAGTGGCAGGACATGTCACCATTGATGATTGGGCATTCGTGGGGGGCAGTAGTGCCATCCATCAATTTGTAAAAATTGGTATGCATAGCATGATCTCCGGAGGGTCTCTTGTCAGAAAGGATGTGCCACCATTTACTAAAGCCGCTAGAGAGCCTTTGAGCTATGCCGGAGTAAATTCCCTAGGGTTGAGGAGAAGAGGCTTTGAAAGCCATACCATTAGTGAAATACAGGAGGTGTATCGATTCTTATTTTTAAACAATTGGAACAATAGCAAAGCATTGGAAGAAATTGAGATCAACCTACCTGCAACCAAAGAACGAGACGAAATAGTCAATTTCATCCGATCTTCGGAAAGAGGTGTAATGAAAGGTTATATCCAATAAGTATGTTGTCTGTAAAGCTGGAAGGGGCAGGTAAGAAGTTTCAGCGGGAGTGGATATTTAGAAACCTAAGTCTTGCACTCACTCAAGGTTCAAAAACCGCTATCATAGGCAGCAATGGTTCTGGAAAATCCACCTTAATCAAATGTCTATCCTCTCAAATGCCTCTGACAGAGGGAAAGTTGAGTTTCAATTGGCAACAAAAGGAGCTTGCGATAGAAGATGTTTATAAATATTTGACAATAAGTGCCCCGTACCTAGACCTACCTGAAGAATTTTCTCTTAAGGAATTTTTAAATTTTCATTTCAAGTTCAAAGTACCAAGTAAGGGACTGAGTATTCAGCAGCTAATAGAGATCATGTATCTGGAAAATGCTGTCAACAAACCCATTAATTATTTTTCCTCGGGGATGAAACAACGATTGAAACTTGGCCTTTGCTTTTTTTCCGATTCCCCATTAATGCTCCTGGATGAACCTACCTCAAATTTAGACGAAAGAGGCATAAAGTGGTACAGAGATTTAATCCATCAATACAGTGATAACAAATGTATCTTTATTGCCTCAAATGATAAAAGAGAGTTTGATTTTTGCGAAGAAATTGTTTCAATTGAAGATTATAAACTAAAGTGAATACTTTGATAAAATCCGGAAATGATTAAATTTACCTTTTAAGGATATGGATATGAGAGCGATAGTGAGAAATTACTTTATTTTTATTTTTGTAGTATTTGCTGCTTGTACTGATGGAACTAGTGGTGAACCGACAAAATCTGCCGAAGAAACAGCCACTGAACTTTTGGCCGGTTTGGAAGGCAGCCAAACCTGGACTGTAGCCAACGGAGGCTCCGTTTCAAAAGATGGAAGCGCAGTCACCAACGATTTCGAAGGCTTTGAACTTCGCTTTATAGCCAATAATACCGGTAAGACCTATACAGCAATAAACAGCAACCTATTATTTGACAGCAATGGGAGCTGGGTCTTTACAGGATCAAATTATGATAAAATCACCCTTTCGGGTATACAACCTGCATCAAATAAAGAAATTTCATTTACTAAAAATCAGGATAAATTGCGCTTGGAATTTGTAGTGCCTGCACCTCAAAACGCCCGTGTCAATGCTTTAGCCGGTTTTTATGTCTTTGACTTAACCCTTCTCAATTAAACTCACAAAACAAGTAGAAAATGTTTAAATACTTCTTTACCTTATGTTTCCTTTTTTCTTCAGCATTAATGGCTCAAGAAAAACAAATCGTGGCAGTAGAAAATGCAGTAGCTGAATTAGTGGATGCCATGGTGGCCGGTGATGCTTCTCGCCTTGAGAAAATCACAGACCCTAATCTTAGCTATGGCCATTCCAACGGCTTGATTGAAAATCAAAGTGAGTTTATTAAGGCCTTAAGTTCAGGGGTATCAAACTTTACTGAAATTGACATTCAAAATCAAACCGTCAGTATAACAGGAAAAACTGCTCTTGTGAGGCATTTTCTAATTGGTAAAACACACAATAAAGGCAGTGCCCCGGGTCCTGTGAATCTTGGGGTATTAACCGTGTGGCAAAAGAAAGGTAAATCCTGGATATTGCTAGCCCGTCAAGCCTATAAA
>NZ_CAXBOC010000565.1:0-3323 GCF_963976465.1 uncultured Cyclobacterium sp.
TTGCAAAGCAACCTTATCCGTATAAAGCCTTTATTTAATATGTGCCTTATTCAATAATATAAAATAAAAGGGGACCCTGTTTCCAGGATCCCCTTAAAATAAACATTGTTAAGTTAACTAATAGTTGGGATAGTTTCTTATCAATTGAAGGCGAAGGGCTTCTGCGGAGTTACTATCTGCACCCAATTTACCTCTGATGACTACCGTATAAATTCTGCCTTCCCTGAGGTGAATGTCATTTAAACGGATCAGCTCATTCTGGTCATCAGAAGAAACCTTTAGAATAAGGTCTGTTTCTCCGATGTCAACATTGACAAAATCGGTAAATTCCAAAAAGGAAAGCTCCTCCAAAACTGCATCTTCATTGTTCCTTTGGTATAAATCCACTTCCGGTCCATCAGCTGCTAAATGAACGAGTCTTATCAGAGCTTTACCATTCACCGGGTTTTCCAAACTGTCTTCAATAAATAGGGTAGTGTATTCGTCTCCTGTTTCTGTAAGAAAAAACGAATAGGCCTTTTCAACTCCTAAGTTTACAGCAGTGTCTAATAGGGATTGATCTGAATCATTGTCTACAAAAGAGAAATTTCTTTCACCTGTATAGAAATACCAATAATCTATGAATTCGCCAAATTCAAAAGGCTTGCGATCATATACTGTGGTATCGACCTCTATTTGAATATCCGATGATTCGTTAGTACCATTATAAAAAGAAACATAGGCTGTTGGTTCATAGGCTGAGTTTGGTCCTTCATCGTCAAGGCAAGAGAAAGTAATGGGGAGGATCATTAGTATTAATAAGTATTTTCCTGTTGCCGAAGCTTTTTTCTTTAAATAATTGATTTTAGTATTCATAATCTTATAGTTGTTTTGTTTTCTAAAGCCAGTACGAATGGATGCTTCTAAATGCTACAATGGAATAAGAAATTCTTTGGAATTTGAAGGAAAGTAAGGCTTTTGAGTTAAAGTTTGGTAACTATTTTTTCTCGCAATAGGTAATTGGAAAAGAGTATGTTAATTTTGTATGAATTGCTCATCAAACTATTCCTTTTATTGTAATGCTGTTTAAACTATTTAAGAAGAAAAAGGATGATCTCGAAAAGGATGATCATTACCTTACCCTCAGAATTAGGGAAACTGTCCAAGAAACTTCTGATACCGTAACCATATATTTTGACCAGCCGGATCCCATCATGGATTACCTGCCCGGTCAATTCCTTACTATAATTGTTGAAGTTAACGGAAAACAAGAGCGAAGAGCTTATAGCTTGTCGACCTCGCCTTTTGTGGACCCTTTTCCGGGGATCACTGTGAAGCGTCTGGAAGGCGGATTGGTTTCAAATTTCATTAATGACACTTTCGTGCCTGGTAAGCGGGTAACTGTCATGAAACCCTTAGGTAATTTTACTGCTGAGTACCACTCGCAAAACAAGAGAAAGTACGGTATGTTTGCCGGAGGAAGTGGCATTACTCCAATTATGGGGATTATCAAATCCATATTGATTAATGAGCCGAAATCTGAAGTGAATTTGCTTTATTGCAGCCGTTCTCAAGACATGATTATTTTTGATAAGGCGCTCAAGGAACTGGTAGAAAAATACCCCGGTAAATTAAATATTACCCATAACCTTACCCAACCCAAAGCAGGATGGGAGGGGGCTTCAGGGAGATTAAACCAGGAAAAAGTCAATGAATTTTTTGATAATCATTTCACTCATTTTGCCGAAAACCAACGCTTTTTTGTATGCGGACCGGAGGGAATGATGGAAACTGCTCAGGAATGTTTGGGGAAGCTGGATGTCAAAAAAGAATTCATCCATAGTGAAAGCTTTTACCTCGAAAAAGAGGAAAGCCAAGATGATGTTCCAGTTGAAGGGGTGATCAACAGACCTGTGAAAATTTTATTGGAAGGGGAGGAGTATAGCTTTGACGTTGGTCCGAGTAAAACCATTTTAGAGGCCGGATTAGACGAAGGATTAAATATGCCTTATTCTTGTCAGAGTGGGCTCTGTACTGCATGTCGAGGGAAGCTGCTTTCCGGAACAGTGGAAATGGAAGAGGATGCAGGCTTAAGTGAAAACGAGATAAAGGCCGGCTATATCCTTTGTTGTTCCGCAAAGCCTACCAGTGCAGAGGTTAAGATTCAGATTGACTAATGGCAGAAGAAAATCAAATTAAGACAATGAAGAAAGATTTTCGCTTGTTGGAGCGAAATGTCTTGCTATTGATTGCAATACCTTTACCTCTTTTTTCTTTTGCTTATTTGTATGTGACAAGCGGCAACCTGGACTTTAATTTACCTGCACTCCCGGAGGTGTTTAACTATATTGTCCTAGGTTTGGTAAGTGCAATGCTTGTGGTCCAACAATTTGCTTTTACCAAGCGAATTAGGGCCATCAGAACAAGCGGAGTGCCGGTAAATCAAAAAGTCAAAGGATACGCCAAGGCGACTTTTTTGAGGTATTGGCAGTTGTTTTGGATAGGCGTGTTGTGCGCTTTCGGCTTATTTTTCTATGAAAATCAAGGTTTTACAATTGTTTACGCAGCCACTTTATTGTTTGTTTCTTTGGCTAAACCAATGCCGGGCAGGATTGTAAGTGTCTTGCGTCTAAAAGGAGAAGAAAAAGAGCAAGTCATGGAAATCCAAAAAAGAGATGCTTTGGACTAATAAAAATAACCGCCAACCCTTTTGAAGCAATTTATCACAAGGGTTGGCGGCTTTTACCTTTTTATAATGGTTGAATAGAGATATTCCCTGAACCAACTTTTCCGACGATCATTCCATTTTTGCCATTGTCAATATAAACGGTACTTTTACCCGATTGAGTTCCTACCCTAATGTTTCCGCTACCTGCTTTTAAGTCAAAATTATAATTCGATAAATTACTACCGGTATAGATTTGAATATTTCCTGAGGAGGCGTTCAAACTGGTGTCCAGTCCAAGTCCGGCATTATCTGCTCTGATATTTCCTGAACTTACCTCCAGGTTACCTAATTCCCCTATTTGGTTTAATTTTATGTTCCCGGATGTGAGTTTGGCATTTAATAGTCCTGACAAGGAATTGATTTTTAACTGCCCACTGGTAGCTTTAAAGTTCATGTTTCCCATTACATCTTCAATTGTGGCATTCCCGGAAGTAACTTTGCATTCCAGATTGCCTGTTAAGCCTGTCAATTGGACATTTCCCGAGGACGCTTTTAAGCTTAAGTCCCCGCTGATGTCTGATGCCTTAATTAGCCCGGAACTTGCCTCAATCTGATGTGATGGTGCGCGTACTCCGGAAACGTAAGTAGCTCCGGCACTTGATTTTATATTTAATTG
>NZ_CAXBOC010000566.1:0-3322 GCF_963976465.1 uncultured Cyclobacterium sp.
CAGGGCTGGCCTTCTGGTGATGGGACCTCCAGATGAAGCCAATCCAACGGCAATGAACAATAGGACTTCAGGCTTTAGGCTGTTTAGAGAAAATGCAGGAGGCATGCAGCGGATAAAATTAAATATTGGGACAGGCACAAGTGAAAGTTGGTTTGATGGCGGCGCTGCTGCTGACATTGATCCAAGCACCGACGAATGGAGCCATATTGCCTTCACTATTGGTCCGGATCAAGCCACTGTTTATATAGATGGTGAAGTTGTTAGTCAAAATGATTTTTCCGGTATTGATTGGACCGGATGTGATTTATTGTCTGTCGGCTCCGGAGCTCCCAGGTTTGCAGGCTGGGGTCATTTATCTACTTCAGGCTTGATTGATGAGCTGAGGATTTTTGATACCGTATTGAGCCAAGAGGAAATTAAAGGGATTATTTCTACTGAAAGTAATTAAGCTGTACACTGAATGGTAGCCTGATTTAATAGGCTACCATTTTTTATTTTCTACCCCATGTCTAGAATAACATGCTGCTTTTTAATCCTTATTTTATCCTTTTCCTGTCAGGAAGAAACTGCCGAACAGCCTATTTTGCAAGTAACAAAGGTAATGGTGGGTTCTCTGGTCTTAAATCAGGATTACGATCAAAATTCGGGAATAGCGACCAATGAAAGCATTACCATATATTTTTCGTCTGCAGTTGACCGGGTCAATTTGGAGGAATCTATTCAGCTAAAGGAAAAAGAATCCGGCCAATCCGTAAATTTTAATCTTAACTTCTTCAGTGAAAATAAGGAGGTAAGGATTCAGATTATTGGTTTGATGAAACCCGGTACCACCTATGTGCTAGAAATAGAGCAGGGGCTCAATGGGACCATGGAAGGTCTTTTCTTGGGCTATAATGTAAACTATACCACCAAATCAGCAGCCTCAAGCCTAGTGGATTTTGAGATCCAAGGCGCCGAATGGATTGGAAATCGCCGCTGGGCAAATGCGGCCGTCTCCTTTTCCCTAAAACTCACTTTCTCTAAGCCTACCGCCCTTACATTGGAGCACCTTGAATTAACACAAGATGGAGTGGCCAGGGAATTGCTATTAGAGGCAGGGGATGATGATGTCTCTTGGTTTGTAAAAAGTGCCGATAAATTAGGGGATTTTAAGAGGCATACCTTTACAATCAGAGACCTTGCTCAAGCCGGTGAATCTAAAGTTCTGGAAGCGTTTACCTTGGAATTTTATACCGGGAAATCGGAAGAAAATAAGTTTCCGGCTTTGGATAATTCGGCCTTATTAACACTTATTCAGGAACAAACCTTTAAATATTTCTGGGATTTTGCCCATCCGAACAGTGGCATGATCAGGGAAAGAAATACCTCAGGAGATCTTGTGACCACAGGGGGAACCGGCTTTGGATTGATGGCTCTTATTGTGGGAATAGAAAGAGGCTTTATCAGTAGAAGTGAAGGTGTGGAAAGGTGGAGAAAAGTGGTAGATTTTTTGTCTAAAGCTGACCGATTTCATGGAGTTTGGTCTCATTGGTTGAATGGAAATACAGGGCAAGTGATTCCTTTCAGTCCCAAAGACGATGGGGGAGACCTTGTAGAAACGGCATTGTTAATCCAAGGATTGTTGACGGTAAAAGAATACTTGGATCCCAACAATACAAAGGAAAATGAAATCATAGGAAAGATCAATGAGCTGTGGGAGGAAGTTGAATGGGACTGGTATACCAGAGGAGGTCAGAACAAATTGTTCTGGCATTGGTCCCCCAATCATGCCTGGGACATGAACTTGCCTGTGACAGGCTACAATGAGGCTTTGATTGTATATGTTTTGGCAGCAGCTTCTCCAACCCATGCTATTGACGCAGAGGTGTACCACCAAGGTTGGGCCAGGTCCGGTGCTATCGTCAATGGCAAAACCTATTTCGATCAGACCTTACCTCTAGGGCCTGAGATGGGAGGCCCTCTGTTTTATTAGCATTATTCGTTTTTGGGTTTAGACCCCAGATCTCTTCAAGATCAATATGCAAACTATTGGGATCAGAATGTGAGTCACAGTAAGATCCATAGGGCCTATGCAGTACAAAATAGTTTGGGATTTGTAGGGTACAGTGCGGAAATGTGGGGACTCACAGCCAGCGATAACCAAGAAGGGTATAGTGCCCATTCTCCAACAAATGATTTAGGAGTTGTGACACCAACAGCAGCCCTTTCGGCCATGCCCTATACCCCGGAAGCTTCTATGGAAGCACTTAAACTCTATTATTATAGTTTGGGTGACAGGTTATGGGGAGAATATGGCTTTTATGATGCCTTTAACCTTACAGAGAATTGGTTTGCAGATAGTTATCTGGCCATAGATCAGGGGCCAATAATTATTATGATTGAAAACCACAGAAGCGGATTATTATGGAATCAATTTATGAAAAATGAACAGGTGAAAGAAGGCCTGGATAAGTTAGGATTTACTTATTAAAATTGATACATGGTCTGGCCATTAAAATACAAATAAAATGAAGAAGATATTCAACGCATATTTTATTATTCTCGGGATTGGACTGCTTGTTTTAGGCTGCACCGAAAAAGAGGTCTCATCTAATAGGATCCTAGCCAAAGGCTATGCCAGGCATGTAGAATTGCAATGGGAGCCTGTGCTTGGAGCTGAATCTTATACCGTTTTCGTTAAAAAGGAAGACAGCGATTATACGGAAAGAGCAAGTATAAAAGATACAATTTACCTTGATTTTGTCAATGATTTGGGAACTGAGCTTACACTTTCTTATAAGGTGGAAGCCCAATTAAAAGACGATACAGAGAGTTTGGGAGAAGCTACCGTTGCTACCCGTTCCATGTCAGATGAAGAACTATTGGACATGGTTCAATATTATACTTTTCGTTATTTCTGGGAAGGTGCTGAACCCAATTCAGGAATGGCTAGGGAGCGTATTCATATGGATGGAAACTATCCCCAAAATGACCAAAATGTAGTGACCACAGGAGGGACAGGATTTGGACTATTTGGTCTGATTGCCGGAATTGAGAGAGCTTGGGTGAGCAGAGAAGAAGGTTTCAAGCGTTTTGAGCGCATTGTTGATTTTTTGGCAAATGCAGACAGGTTTCATGGAGTCTGGTCCCATTGGATCCATGGGGAAAACGGTAAAGTGAAGCCTTTTGGTAGCAATGATGATGGGGGAGACTTGGTTGAATCTGCCTTCTTGATGCAGGGCCTTTTGGCAGTAAGGGAATATTACAAAAACGGCAATGAGCAAGAGAAAGCATTGGCCCTAAAGATAGACGAACTTTGGAAGGCAATGGATTGGACCTGGTA
>NZ_CAXBOC010000567.1:0-3316 GCF_963976465.1 uncultured Cyclobacterium sp.
CGATCGGTTGAACAACGAAAAAGCTGAAAAGACCACCTTGGGTTCATCCTCATGGAATGAAAAAGTAGAGGGATCTACAAAATTGAAACCATCTGAACCCCCAAAATAAATGTTTCCTTTTTCAGCAATGAACATTGCATTTTTATTGAAATAATCTCCTTGAAGACCATCCCTTGCATTAAATAGTCTAAAATCAGCTTTCAGCTTAGCCTCCGACCTATCGATCATCGCGTGAATGATTCCGTCTTGGGAGCTTAACCATAAGTCTCCCAGGTAATCTGCTACCAAGCTAACCAAGAATTCATTTTTTAAACCGTCTGACTGATCAAAAACGACAAATTGGGAAGCCTGTTCATCGTAATAGCAAAGACCTTTGTGGGTACTTACCCAAATCTTTCCGTACTTATCTTTGATAAGGTCTGAAACCTCATTGCTACTTAAGCCTGAATCGTCTCCTATGCCTCCCGGGAAATACCGGTAATACCCGGTTTCAGGGCTAAAGACATCAATTCCTTTAATACCCGCAGACCAAATATTACCATGCTCATCTTCAGTTATTCCGGTAATGTAGAGGTTTTCCAACGCCATACCTTCTCCTGCTTCAGTAAACTGTAAAAAGCTATTCTTCTCTTTGTCGTATAAAAATAGCCCCTCCCTAAGTGTACCTATCCACAATCGCTTTTTGCTGTCTTCAAAGATATTCCAAACATTATTGTCTTTCAATGTCCCGGCATTTCTCTCCATACCCGGATCAAAGTGTTTCAAGGATTCACCATCATAAGCATACAAACCATTTTGATAAGTACCTATCCATAACACTCCTTCACTATCTGTCAATAAGTCAACGACCACCAAATCTTTAGGAAGCAAGGTTTTGCCTAGTTTTACAACATCTGTAATTGCACCATTTTCGGGAGAATATTGCCATAGGCCTCCCCCATTGGTTCCGATAAAAATGTTTCCTTCGCCATCTTCTTCAAAGGCATTGACATCGTTCATGGGGTAGGGCTTACTAAGATCTATTTCTCTTTTTACCAGTCCAAATCTGCTAAAATCCGGATGGTATAACTCTACACCTTTTTTGTGGGTGCCTATCCAAACAATGCCCTGATCATCTTCAAACAATGCATAGACCGCATTATGGGATAGGGAGTAGGGATTATCAGGCTGATTTAACAGGTAACGAACTTTAGTTTTATCTGCATTGATTATATTAATTCCTCCATGGTCTGTCCCAATCCAAACCTCACCATTGGAATGGGGCATGACTGCCTTCACCAATGAATTATTCAATTTCAAACCCTGGGAATTTTCATTGATTGCCTCTATTGTCTTTGCTTTATGGTTTATATAAAAGACACCCAAGGCAAAATTAGGACAGTAAACCCAAGCATCTCCTTGCTTATCAAGCTTAATTTTAAAATTAAATCTCTGGTTTTGACCAATTACATCCGCTATTTCAAAATGACCTGTGATTTTCAATGACTCTCCTGACAGAATGTCTACTGAACCATTGTCATAAACCAACCAGATATTACCGTTTAAATCTTCTTGAATATCCGAAACATTATTGTGACTCAAACTAGCCGTTTCTGAAGGCTTACTTATTATAAATTTTGACTCATCCTTTTCCGGAAAATACAATGTCATTCCATCAAAAGGGTGCAAAAACCATAACCTCTTTTGTGAATCCGCATATATTTTACTAACCTCCTGACTTTTTAATTTGTACCAATCTTTGATAACCTTAAAATCTCTAATAAAAACACCTTTGTTTTTACTATAAACATTAAAAATAGAATCTTCATTCTTTAACCAAAGGTCCCCTCCAATCCCCTCAAAAATATCATAAATATCATTGCCATATAATGCACTTGAATCACTTTGATCTGCAAAAAAGGTTTTTATGGTGGATCCATCATAACGGTTTAACCCATTATTGGTCCCAAACCACATATATCCATCAGAATCTTTAAAAATCGCCTGTACATGATCGTTAGATAGCTTTTGTTCCGTTTGAAGTTTCCTTAAATTATACTCTTGCGCCAAAAGATTTGAAAATGCAGAACATACAGCAAAGAGCAATAGATGCCATCGAATCATAAAACTAAGATAATGACTATAAAGTAAAATAAAAATCACCGAAACCGATATAGCCCTTGACTATTTACAGCCGTTTTTGGCATGAGCTTTTCTGCTGGATCAACAATATCATAATCATCTGATTTAAAAGTATTTAACCAGAAAAAAGTACTTTAATTAGATCAATTCATGTGAGTAATCAATTCCTCAAAGTCATCCCTGATATAAATGACATTCCTACCCAATTCAATCCATTTCTTTTTCTCCAGCTGTTTAAGCAATCTTGAAACCACCTCTCTGGAAGTCCCCAATTCATTGGCTATTTCCTGATGGGTTGTTGAAAGTTCGTTGGTTTTTAATTGCTTCATCTTGGTAACCAAATACCGCATCAATCTTTCATCCATGCGTTTGAAAGCAACTGCATCAAGGGTCCTAAGCAATTCCTGAAATTTTATTCGATAAGAATCTGTCACATAATCCTTCCATTGTCTGAACTCTTCTGTCCATTTTTCGTGCTTATCCACCGGCACACTAAGAATTATACAATCCTCCTCTGCCACCGCCCTGATCTCACTAGGCCTATACGATGAGCAACAAGTTAGAGATAAGGCACAAGTTTCTCCCGGATCTATATAGTACAATAATAACTCCCTCCCCTCTTCATCCAAGCGCAAAACCTTAATGCTTCCACTTAATAAAATTGGAACCATCTTGATGAATTGGCCGGGTTCAATTATTGCCTCCCCGCTTTTAACTTCTAAAATTCTCCCTTCACTACCCAAAGCAGCTAAAAGTTTAGAATCAGAAAAAAATGTCAAGTAACTGTTTAAGTTTTCTTTTGTAATCATTTCTCTTTACTTATTCCTTTGAAGTATCCAATGCAAAAGCATTGGCTTTATTGAATTCATAAACCACAACAAAAAACAATAAATGAATCATCTGAGAAGGCAAAGCCGACCAATTTTCAATCAATGATGTGCCTGTAATTAATGCCAGCATTAAAAATCCCCCTACTATCGCTGCTCTTTTAGTTTGCCATCCGATAATTAGAAGTACACCCAGTAAAAATTCCACAAATGGAAGCGCATAACTAAAAGGGATAAGTAAGAACTCAGGAAGTAAGGAGTCCTGAAAATTATTGATCATCCCTTCGCTAAAAGCCTTAAGTTTAGGAATCCTTACCAAGCCATGGCCCAGCATACTAATACCAATGCCTAACCTAACCATCAAATAA
>NZ_CAXBOC010000568.1:0-3297 GCF_963976465.1 uncultured Cyclobacterium sp.
CATTTGGTGCTCTCAATTTCATTACTTGTGGCCGGGTTTTTATCAACTGCTTGGTTGGCCGGGAAAATTTATCGGATTGGAATTTTGGTTCATGGTTCCAAGGTAAATTACAAGGTGCTTTGGAAATGGTTGAAGCAAAATTAAGATCAAAGCAATACATTGTTGTCCAAAATGCCGGGTGAAATGTAGAATTTTCTGCCTTTCTAGGCAATAATGCGGGCTTTATATTGTTTCTCATTATGAACTTACTTAAGTTCGGGAACATCAAATTGCAATGAAGAAAAAATTCCAAGACCTTGCCTCTTTAGACCTCTATCAGAATAGGGAAAAAGTAAAATGGGCCATATTTGTTTTTTCCGTTGTTATAGGCTTGGGTTCAATATGGTATACCAATACCTTGGTTGAAGAGCTTAAGATCCGTGAAAAACGCCAAGTAGATTTGTACGCAGAGGCATTGGAATATGCCTCCGTAAATTCTGATAACCTGACCTTTGTTTTTCAGGTGATTATCCAAGAAAACAAATCCATTCCGGTAATTACGGTGAATGCCGCCGGGGAGCCAATGGAATATAAAAACATCAATTTCCCCTCAAATAGCACGGAAGACGAGATTAGGGACTATTTATTGGATGAGTTAGAATCCATGAAAACCTTGTATGAACCGATCAGTCTCTCAGATGATGTTTTTATTTATTATCGAAATTCTGACTTACTCACAAGATTACAATACTATCCCTATGTGCAGCTCTCTGTGATTTTGGTGTTTGGACTTCTTGCGTATGCATTCCTTAATCAAAGTAAAGTAGCAGAACAAAATAGATTGTGGGCCGGCTTGACCAAGGAAACAGCTCATCAATTAGGTACCCCTTTGGCCTCGCTCATGGCTTGGATAGATTACCTCCGAAATTCTCCTGTATTTGATGAAAACAAGGAGGTGATCCTAGAAATTGAGAAAGATGTCAATAAATTGACCGTGGTAACTGAGCGGTTTAGTAATATAGGAAGTACACCAGTTATAAAACCCGAAAATGTATACCAAGTAGTAGGGGACGCTATCAATTATTTAAGACCAAGAATTTCCAATAAAGTCAGCATTGAGCTTAATTCTCACGCTGAAAACATTTACGCCCAAATGAATAGGTCCTTATTTGAATGGGTGGTAGAAAATATTTGTAAAAATGCTGTCGATGCCATGAAAGGTCAGGGTGCTATTCATATTAATATCGTCAAAGAAAGTGAGCAATTTGTGTTTGTGGATATAGCAGACACGGGAAAAGGCATAGAAAAAAAGATGTTTACCAAAGTCTTTAATCCCGGTTTTACTACAAGAAAAAGAGGTTGGGGCTTGGGTTTGACCTTGGCCAAACGGATTATCGAAGGCTATCATAATGGACGTGTCTTTGTCAATGCTTCTGAATTAGGCAAAGGCACTTCTTTTAGAATTGTCTTGCATGGAGTCAAAGAAATGGATGAATTGCAATAAATATAAAAAGATACCTATGAATGTTAGCAAACCTGTATACGTATTTATTCTGATTTCACTGTTAGGTTTTTCTTGTACTTCCCAAGAAAAAGAAACGGATGATTTGGCCCATCAAATAGAAACCTACAATGAGGCTCATAGACCACAGTTTCATTTTAGTCCACCAGCCAATTGGATGAATGACCCCAATGGAATGGTCTTTCACAAAGGAGAATACCACCTTTTTTACCAATATTACCCGGATAGCAATGTATGGGGTCCCATGCATTGGGGACATGCCGTTTCTAAAAATCTCGTAGAATGGGAAAATCTACCTGTTGCCATAGCGCCTGATAGTCTTGGGTGGATTTTTTCCGGTTCTGCAGTTTTAGATAGTGAAAATAGTAGCGGGCTTGGTACCCAAGAAAACCCTCCTTTGGTTGCGATCTATACTTATCATGATAATATAAAGGGAGAGGCCGGAAGGATTGATTTTCAAACCCAAGGTATAGCCTTCAGTGTAGACCATGGGAGGTCTTGGGAGAAATACAAAGGAAACCCAGTTCTTGCCAATCCGGGGATAAGAGATTTTAGGGACCCCAAGGTGAGGAAGGTCGTAGTCGAAGGAAAGGAAAAATGGATCATGTCACTGGCCGTAAAGGACAAAATAAGCTTTTATATCTCACCAAACCTTATCGAATGGTCCCATATGAGTGATTTTAATCCCGAATGGGCTGCGTATGGAGGAGTTTGGGAATGTCCCGATTTGTTTCCCTTTAAAACTCAAGATGGAAAAGAAAAGTGGGTTTTATTGGTTAGCATTAATCCAGGTGGACCAAATGGAGGATCCGCAACCCAGTATTTTGTCGGTGATTTTGATGGGCAATCTTTTACCACCAATCAGAAGGAAGTCAAATGGCTTGATTATGGTACGGATAATTATGCAGGAGTAACCTGGTCAAATGTTCCCGCATCAGATGGGCGGACATTATTTATTGGTTGGATGAGTAATTGGAATTATGCCCAGGTAGTGCCCACCAAGGTTTGGCGTTCTGCCATGACCGTTCCAAGAACCTTGTCTTTGTATGAAAATAAGAATGAATTATGGTTAGCGTCCAAGCCGGTAGAGGAGTTAGAACAATTGAGGGACCAAAGTGCTACATTAGAAGGAGAGAATATAGCACTTGAACATGAATTGCTTGAAATAACCCTTAAACCAAAAGCAAGTGATTTTTCGGCTACCTTTCAAAATGGGGCGGGGGAAATGCTGGTTATAGGAAAAAAAGAGGGGGAATTATTTATTGACAGAACCAAGTCAGGCTTGACCGACTTCAAGGAAGAATTTGCTTCCATTATTAAAGCCCCATTGAAGGATTTAGAGATAAATGATATTGACATTTACCTGGATAGGGCTTCCATTGAAGTTTTTGTCAATGACGGGGCACTTGTTATGACTGCCTTGGTGTTTCCTACCGCAGCCTATACTGACCTTCAACTGAAAGGTTTCGAGACAAAGAATACACTTTATTCCCTGAAAGGGATATGGTAAAAGAAAAGGCAATATTGATGACAATATTGCCTTTTCTGTAGGTATTGTTTAAGCCAATAAATTATTTGTTCACTATTGATTGGTGGGCTAAGTGCAGGTGAGCTAGGAGAAAATAGCCCATGCATCCATCTTTGGACTTACTTAATAATATAGGTCTAATCCTTGTTAGCGCCTAGGAATGGGTACCTGTAGTCGCTGGCGCTTACAAAGGTTTCTTTGATTGTTCTTGGAGAAACCCAACGAAGCAAATTGATCATTGACCCTGCCTTGTCATTGGTTCCGGAAG
>NZ_CAXBOC010000569.1:0-3289 GCF_963976465.1 uncultured Cyclobacterium sp.
GGTTATGTGGCCAGCCAAAATTTGAGGATATTGGTCAAAGATACAGCACAGGACTTGGTCAAAATCATGCAAGCGTTGCATGACACTATAGATATGGGCTTCCAATTGAGTTTCCAGCTTTCAGATAGCAAAAGGAAAGAATATCAAGAAGAATTATTGCGTATGGCTTTGCAGGACGCCAAAAGTAAAGCCATGTTGATAGCCAACACGCTTGAACTAGGAGATATAGCAGTTCATCAGGTGATCTACGGCTCCGGAGGGAATTCTTTTCAACCAAAGGGGTATAGAAACGAGGCCATGATGTTAAGTGCTGACAACCAAAGAACAGCACCAACAATTCAGCCTGACGAACAAACTTTAAGTGATCAGGTGAAAGTGATATTTACTTTTACAAAAGAATAAGCCTTAAGCTTGCGGATTAGGGAAGTTATCCGTTTCGTTTTCTCCAGGCCTTTTGTGTAAACATTGAAAATCTTTTTCAATCAACAATTGGAGGGCGGTACCCTCAGCCAAAGCTTGTGTTTTGGTTATTCCAACTTGTGCAGTATTTGCCCACGCCTTTATTTCTGCGGAGGGTAAGCTTATGCTAATCTGTCCCTTCTCAAAAATAATGTTAAAGGAATTTCCATCTTCTGAGGCTTTTAAAATATAAATGAATGAAGGATAAGGGTTAGGAAATTTCAATTCCTCTTTGATCTCATTTGTCTCAGACAATTTTTTAACTTCAGACATCGAAAGCCGGAGACGAATGGAATTGTTGTGGATGCGGATTTTCATAAAATGCTGATTAAAGTATATGCGTGGAAAAACAATTATTTAGTAAATTGGTTTATTTGGAAATAATAATTTTTGTATTCCCGATGTTTAACCCTTTTCTTGGTTGATCTCTTTAATGATTCCGGTAAGGAGAGATTTATCCCTACCTTAAACCGGTGTATTTAGTAAGGGGTGAAGGACTAAAAAGGCATTTTAAAATTAGCTATTAATTCCTTTGCAAGCTAAAAACCGGGGTTACATTTGATAATAATTTTATAATTATAGTTTAATATGGAACGGTTTTCTTTAATGCTAAAATTTTGAAAATTAACAATATATTATCTGCGGACTTTTGATTTTGACTAAAGTATAGGCAATTTACCAAAACGAAATCATCTATTCACTTACCTTTAATCTCATGTCAAATAAAGAACTTCTGACTTTTCTTACGGAGCTGTCTGCCAACAATAGCAAAGAGTGGATGGACGAAAATCGAAAATGGTATGAGCAGGAGAGGACATCTTTTCTTGAAATAGTTGCTGAAATTTTGGCTGCTTTAAGTAAGATTGAGCTCGGGTTTTCAGAGTTGCGGCCAAAAGATTGTATGTTTAGACAAAACAGAGACATAAGGTTTAGCGCTAATAAAGCGCCTTACAAAACCAATATGGCTGCTTATTTTTCGATTGGAGGAAAAAAAGCGGAAGGTCCCGGATATTATCTGCACGTACAGCCCGGAGCTTCTATGGTTGGAGGAGGGGTTTGGATGCCGCAGGCTCCCGTACTTAAGAAAATCAGACAAGAAATTGACTATTCAGGTCAAGAGCTAAATCAAATACTATCAGCCCCTGAGATAAAAGGTACATTTGGAGCAATGCAAGGGGAAAAGCTCAAAACCTCTCCCAAAGGTTTTGAAAAAGATCATCCTTATATTGAATATTTGAGGTACAAAAGTTTCGTTCTTTCCCGGCCTGTTTCAGATAAGGATATTCACTCAGGTGCCTATGTGGGGTTGGCCTTAGAGGCCTATGAAAAGATGAGGCCTTTTCAGACTTTTCTTGCACGAGCAATTTATACCACAGATGAGGAAGATTTATTGCTTTAAAGAAGAAGCTTCTCAATGCTTTTGGCTACACCATCCGTGATATTTGAGCTGGTAACTTCATTTGCTACTGCTTTTACTTCCTCACGAGCATTGGCAACAGCCACCCCATAACCTGCTTCATCCAATAAAGGGATGTCATTGTAATTGTCGCCAAAGGCCAGGACTTCACTCATAGGGATATTGTAATCTGCCAAGATTCGTCGCAGGCCTGATGCCTTGGAGATAGCCTTGGGTGCAATCTCAATATAAGTGTCTTTGGACCTGTAAAGGTGTAAAGAGGAATCATGGCTATTGAACAATTGATCGTATAGCCATTGAATTTCATCAACTTGTCCCATGCACATTACCTTATGTGCCCCCATTTTAGCGCTTTCCCAATTTTCTATTACTCCATGTTGTTTACCTAATTTGGCTTTTACTTTGGTAACCATCTCTTCCTTTTCAGTCCATTTATCCATGGTTGGTGCATACCAATCGTCTGCGGAATATAGGCTTATATGCACCTCTGTCTTCGCTGCCACTTCAATTATTTTGCGGCATGTGGCCGGCTTGATATAGGTAGAATCCACCATTTCTGAACCCTTGTGCGGGGAGCGGATGACATAGCCTCCATTATAACAAATCAAAGGGTTGTCCGTCCTTTTAAATTCTTCCAGCAAATGAGTCATTGCACCGGGCATTCTAGAGGAGGCCAAGATTACAGGGAAATCTGCAGGTAAAGCTGCAAAGGCTGTTAAGGTTCTCTCTGAAAGTTGTCGGCGTTTATCCAAAAGTGTGCCGTCTATGTCGGTGCAAATAGCGCTTATTTTCATTGATTGAATTTTTGATGCGAAGATAAACAATCAAATGGCTTTACTAAAAACAGGGCTGGATTTTTCTGTATTTTGACTGTAAGGATCCAATGCCATGCAGATGTTCCTTACAAATGGTTTTCCTTCTTCGGTGATGTTAATTTTTCCTTTGTCAAAAGAGATCAAACCTTCATTAAGAAAGGTTAGTAAGTGATCAGGGATCTCGCTCCCTTGCTTCCAAGGTGCCGTATGGTTGCAAATCAAGCTCATTATAAAGGATTTAGAACGCAGATCACTTTCTTTCTGAATATGGCCTTTTATGATAGGGAATTCATTTTCCCATATTGTTTTGGTGTAAGCTTCTATCTTTTTTTCATTCTGTCCATAGGCATAATTGATGTCAGAGATGGCGCTACAGCCCAAACCTAATAGAATCTTTGATGGTGAAGTGGTATAGCCCATAAAATTTCTGTGCAATGTCCGGTTTGATTTGGCTTCAAGAAGTGGATCTCCTATTAAAGCAAAATGGTCCATGCCGATTTCTTCATAGCCCATATCTTTGAGCCAAATTTTACCTTGCTCATATAACTTTCTTTTTTCTTCTTCGTTTGGGAGGTGCTCTTCAAATGATTTTTGGGCT
>NZ_CAXBOC010000570.1:0-3285 GCF_963976465.1 uncultured Cyclobacterium sp.
TGCTATCCAAATACAGACCAAATGATAAATCAAAAATTATTTAGGACAGCATTGATAGCTGCTGAATAAATTGGCTCCCTTATCGGGTGGTTTTTACACCATTTGTGTGCTTCATCATTTATATTTTAACCTGAATTATGGAATAGATAGTCGTCTATTGCGTATATAGTTTCAAGCCATTTCTACGGGCGATATCCCTCCGTAGAAATGGCTTTTTTTTAAGTACTACTTTTCCAATTGGGGAATAACTGTATTCAATCTAGCCTGATTTTTTAAATAAAATGAAATCATTTCATCCACTGAATTTTGGAATTCACCTATCAAAAGATGCTGTCTAACGAGTTTTTCACTTCTCAAGCACTAATTATTATAGGTTTGTATCATTCGAAACAGGAAAACTTTTAAAACTAATAGATATGAAAAACAATAGCTTACTTCTGATCTTTGGATTTGCAGCTTCATTATTTGCCTGCGACCCAATCAATGAAATTTCTGAAACAGTAACTCAGGCTGATCAAAATGGATTAAATATCCCTTCAGGATTTGATTTTACCACTACTACTTCAGTTAATGTTGACCTTTCAGCAAGGGGAAGCGATAATGCC
Organism: uncultured Cyclobacterium sp.; assembly: GCF_963976465.1. Taxonomy (NCBI): domain Bacteria; kingdom Pseudomonadati; phylum Bacteroidota; class Cytophagia; order Cytophagales; family Cyclobacteriaceae; genus Cyclobacterium; species uncultured Cyclobacterium sp. The sequence continues at coordinate 606 of NZ_CAXBOC010000570.1, forward strand.
CCCTTGTCTAATGTGGTGTATAAAATATACAAAGGAAATCCTCAAAAAGAGGGTACATTGTTACAAACAGTGAAATTGGATGAACAAGGAAATGCTTCTGTTACAATAGACCTTCCAAGTTATCTAGATCAGGTTTTTATAACCTCCGATTATATAGGAGTTGAACCAATGGCTATAGTGCCGATTTCCGGTGGGCGAATTAGTTATAGTTTTGATGCGGCAAATCCTTCTATTTTAGCGGACGAATTTTTCGAAACAACTGCAACTAATGCCTTTGAAAGAATTTCTGCCAGCAGTGAAACCTTCATGACCTTAGGATCTTGGAATTCAAAAGGTAAACCAAGGTATCTTGTAGGTTCAGATGAAATAAGCGATCAACTCTTGAAAAATATTAATTCAAGCCTTCCGGAAAATGAAGACCTTAGAAGAAGTAACCCTGAGGCGATAAGTGATAAATACAAAAGAGAGCTTTTCGTAAGTGAAGATGCAGAAGTATGGGTGACTTATGTGCATACTGGAGGAAGTTATAGAAATGCCATTGGTTATTATTGGTACAAGGAAGGAGAAGCTCCAAAAACTCCGGCGGATATCAAGAACAAAACAATAATTTTCCCTAACGCTCAATACGGCGTGCTGCATTCGGGCAATAAAGTGAAATTAGTAGGACCTAAAGATGGCGCTTTTGAAAAAGACACTTATATCGGCTGGTTTTTGATTTCCAATGGCTGGCAAGGAGGAAACTTAACTTACGGCAATGGCGTCTTCTATGCTGACAAAAATTTAAATACCTTTAATGAAAAAGAGGAGCTTAGAGATCAAATGGTGTTTTTATATGATGCTACTGAGCAAATTTTGTTGATGGGATGGGAGGACATTCGAAGAGATTACAGCGGGTGTGACCATGATTTTAATGATGTAATGTTTTATGCTACCTGGAACCCCATTACGAGTGTGGACTTAACAGATTATGTGCCGATAGACACCGATGTGAAAGATAAGGATGAGGATGGAGTAGCCGATAGTGAAGATTTATGGCCAAGTTTTGGAGATTATGATTTGAATGATTTGGTTATTGATTACAATGTTAATGAAATTTCAAATGGCAATAACCGTATCAAGGAAATTGAGTTGACTACAGTAGTTAGAGCCACAGGAGCAGGCTATCGCAATGGTTTTGGAATTCAATTACCGGTATCATCAGATGAAGTGTTAAGTGTAGAAGGAACCAGATTGAGTACAGGTACCATCAAGACTTTGTCAACCGGTGTGGAACAAGGACAGAAATTAGCAACAATCATTGTAATGGATGATGTGAATGATAATCTTCCTGTAATGGCCAATGTTATGGCAGGAAACACTCATCATGGTACAGATACAGTAAAAGTTAAGATTGTATTCAAAGAATCAATAAGAAAAGCAGACCTTGGAGCCGCCCCTTATAATCCGTTTATGATTATCAATCAGGACAGGGGTAGAGAAGTTCACCTGATGAACATGGAGCCTACAGATCTTATGGACACAGAGTGGTTCAGCACGGCAGATGATATTAGTGCCATTGGTGAAGGTACTTATTTCACAAGCAATAAAGGCTTCAACTGGGCATTGCATATTCCACAAAGTATTTCCTACACCCAGGAAAAAGTAGATTTTACAAAGGCTTACACCAAATTTTCTGAATGGGCTAAGTCCGGTGGGAACTCTTACCAAGGCTGGTACCTCAATACAGATGGGCAAGTAAATTCCGACGTCATTTATAAATAATTCAATTGTTAAAATAACATTTTTTTAGGCCTTCCCTCCGCTTGGGAAGGCCTTTCTTTTTTTGCCTTCACATTTCTAGAATAAAGTGTTCATGAGAGGAGATCACTATTTAAACCGTATAAGTTGGTCCTACCAGTTGGGACATCGAGGTCAAATGATTCATCTACATACCCAAGCAATTTAATGAGAAAGGGTATTTAAGATTCCCTTCACCGACACCTTTGCTTTGTTTTTGTGTTAAAATTTTTGCCCATCCATTAACGGATCTTAATCGTTTTTAAAGGAGCAAAATATTGATACTGTATCCATGCAAATACTATACTTACCTATTAAAACTTCTAGAATAAAATGTGAAGAAACCATTCCCAAATCTTAGAAAAGCCAGTTTCCTAACTATAAGATAGGATTGGCTAAAGAGTATAAATGAAAAAGCCCTAACAGAGACTGTAAATAATTTCCAATGGTACACCAAGGCCAAAGGTTTAGAACTGAAAGAAAAAAATATCTCTAAGCAATAAAAGCCCGGATGATGGCTTCAGTCTTAATACAAAGTGAATTGAAGATAATCAAATTTTTTCAGGGTGGGGAGGCATGGCCCGTCCAAGCACTAAAATAAGTTGGCCAGGCTATTCCGAGATTATTTACCCAGGAATGTATAATTAAGAATAAGGTTTGTGTGAAAAAGGTTGACCTTATTGTACACCCAAGCGGGTCGAAGATGCTCCTGATCCAAAGCTGTTTTGCCCATTAGAATCAAATGGAAGTTCGTACCTTTCATCCAATTTTTTGGAACATAGCGTGCCCCTATATTGGCCTGAGCATAGCTGGGCATGGCGTATTTGTTTTTCTTAGGATCAGCAGGGTTTGGAAGAAAATAGACACCCATATAACTGTACAATTGTAAGGAGGCTTTAGGTAA
>NZ_CAXBOC010000571.1:0-3277 GCF_963976465.1 uncultured Cyclobacterium sp.
GGTCTAAAAATCAACAAGAGGTTTTGGGGGCTGTCAAATGCTTGATAAATTTGGCTGGCTCATTTTTCCTGCCCTATGTTTTTTAATTTAAGCAGGTAAATTCTTAGTTTAGGTCTGTGAGAAAGCATTTTATGTATCAAGTTGTGTCAACCCAAATAAAAAATATGTCAAAATTTGATTTTTTACCCTTTAAAAAAGCACCATGCTTGTTTATTGTTGTGGTGATGTCTTTTCTAGTCGCTTGTAATCTGGATAAAAAAGATTTAAAACCCAATATTGTACTCATTTTCATTGATGATATGGGCTATGGGGATTTGTCTAGTTTCGGCAATCTTTCTGCTGAAACCCCCAATATTGACAAGTTGGCTGCTGAAGGTATTCGTTTTGATCAATTTTACGTAAATTCTCCCATCTGCTCCCCATCACGGGTGGCCATATCCACAGGCACTTATCCGCAAAGGTGGAACATTACATCCTATTTGGCCTATCGGAAAGTTAATGCGGAAAGAGGCCTTGCAAATTGGTTGGATCCTGCTGCTCCCATGCTAGCCAGGGATCTTAAGCAAGCGGGATATGTAACCGGCCATTTTGGGAAATGGCATATGGGTGGGCAAAGAGATGTTACCGAAGCTCCTCCCATCACGGATTATGGGTTTGATGAATCTTTAACCAATTTTGAAGGCATGGGAGCAAAGTTGTTGCCCTTGACCATGGATGAAAACGGGAAAGTGGGGCGTATATGGGAAGATGCAGAAATTCTTGGAGGTCCTGTCACTTGGATGCAAAGATCTGAAATCACCTCCGGTTTTATTGATGCAGCCATAGGCTTTATGGATAAAGCTCAAAATGAGAAAAAACCATTTTACGTAAATATCTGGCCTGATGATGTCCACAGTCCGTATTGGCCTTCTTTTAAGGAGTATGGCTTGACTAAGGAGTCAAGTAAAAAAGATTTGTACCATGCTGTTTTGGAAGAAATGGATTTACAATTCGGCAAGCTTTTCGACTTTGTTAACAATCATGAATCCCTACATGAGAATACCTTGATTATTTTTTGCTCAGACAATGGTCCGGAGCTAGGGGCAGGAAGTGCGGGTGATTTGAAAGGGTATAAAACCCATTTGTATGAAGGCGGTATTCGCTCTTCCTTGATTGTATGGGGATCCACATTTATAAATGAGGAAGCCAAAGGTAAGCGAAATGCTGAATCGGTTTTTTCTGCCATAGATTTAAAGCCATCATTGCTTGCTTTTACCGGGGTGAAAGCTTCTGAAAATACCATTTCCGATGGTGAAAATGTATTGGAAACCCTGCTTGGTGAATCCAGTTTATCACGTCAATCACCAATTTTCTATAGCAGGCCTCCCGATAGGAAAAATTATTATGGTTTTGAAAACCTCCCTGACCTGGCTGTTCGGGATGGTGATTGGAAACTTCTTTGTGATTATGATGGTGGAAGACCGGAACTATATAATATCGTTGCAGATGAAGGGGAAAATCAAAATCTGGCTGAAATGGAGTCCCAAAGAGTGAAAGCATTGACTGATAAGGTTGTCAATTGGTACCAAACCATGCCGACAATGAAAATAGATTCGCTTTCAGTCTCAGAGTAAACCTAGGGGTAGGACAATTTTTCTGTGGTTGAAACGACTGGTTATTCTATTTTCCAACCCTTAAAGCGGTTGCCAATGAATTGTCAAAAGCACTTACTTCAACAGCCCTCGCCGCCTTTTCTATATCGTATTCAATTCTGCGAAAGCTTACTTTTAACGAATCAGAATTATGTGAATTTAGGGACTGGTTGAACTCGATAAGCGCATAGCAAAGCCGAGTGTCTCCATCTTTAGGTTTGCCTACGGAACCTATATTGATTACATGCTTATATCTATCCCCTACTTTTATTGTTTTGTGAAAGGGTTTGTGGGTATGTCCACAAAGTAGCAGGTCTGCCCGATTTTGATCCATCAACTCCAAGACCTCCGATTCAGGATAGTCTTCCACCATATAATCTGTAGTTGATTTGGGACTTCCATGAACCATTAGCCAATTAAAATCCCCCCAAGAATTGCTAAAGGTTAGGGACAAGTGTCTGGGTAGATTGATCAAATATTCTCTATTTTCCTCAGTAAGCAAGGATCTTGTCAGCCCCTTATTGGTAAGTTGTTCTTCCTTTGCCGGGGGCTTAAGTAAGGCTTCTTCATGATTTCCCATTATTGTAGGGATGTTCCTTTCCCGGATCTTCTTGACCACCTCATTGGGCCACACATTGTACCCTACCAAATCACCCAAACAGTAAATGGAATCCGGGTTTATTTGGTCTATATCCTTGAAAAAGGCTTCTAGTGCCGGAAGGTTGGCATGAATATCAGAGAAGATAGCGATTTTCATCTATTAGTAGGAGCAGGTTGACCATAATATTTCTTCTTTAGCCAAAGGGATATTCTTACCAATAATATCAAAGCAGGAACCTCTACCAAGGGGCCAATTACTCCGGTAAAAGCCTGGCCTGAATTTAGACCAAATACGGCAATGGCTACCGCTATAGCAAGTTCAAAATTATTCCCTGCAGCGGTAAAAGCAATCGATGCGTTTTTGTCGTATTCAGCACCGGTTGCTTTGCTTATAAAGAAGCCTATTAGGAACATTAAGGTGAAATAAATCAATAATGGGATCGCGATGCGTACCACATCCATTGGGATTTTCACAATCATCTCTCCCTTCAGTGAAAACATCACAACAATGGTAAACAAGAGTGCAATCAATGTTAATGGAGAAATGGTCGGAATAAATTTGTTGGTATACCAAGTTTCGCCCTTGTATTTTATTAGGAAGAATCTGCTAAGCATGCCTGCCAAAAAAGGAATGCCCAAATAGATGGCTACACTTTCTGCAATGGTGGCTATGGAAATGTCAACAATGGCTCCTTCGAAACCAAAATAAGGAGGTAAAACTGTGATGAAAATCCACGCATAAAAACTATAGCCAAAGACCTGAAAGATACTGTTGAGCGCTACTAGGCCGGCTCCATATTCACTACTTCCTTCCGCCAGGTCATTCCAAACCAAAACCATGGCAATGCAACGTGCCAATCCAATTAAGATTAAGCCCACCATGTATTCAGGATAATCTTGGAGGAACAGCAAGGCCAGAACAAACATCAGCACCGGTCCAATGATCCAGTTAAGCAATAAAGATACGGATAGAATTTTTACGTTTTTAAATACTTTTGGGAGTAAGCTGTAATTAACCTTGGCCAGGGGAGGGTACATCATTAGAA
>NZ_CAXBOC010000572.1:0-3277 GCF_963976465.1 uncultured Cyclobacterium sp.
AAAGTATCGTTAACAATTTTTCCGTTTTCATCTACTGATGCTTGTCCTGAAACAAATACCAAATCATTCACTATAAGTGCCGGAGAAAAAGGCAAAGCACTTTTGGGAACCCCTTCTCCTGAAACGACTTCTTTTTTTACCATAATATTATTGAATAGTTTTAATATAAATTATCACCTTTAATTAAGGAAGTTGGTTTTCAATTTACCAATCTAAAATGTCAAATATTGTTTTTAAGTCATTTTATGCAAAAGAATCCCACCAAAAACTTTTACAATGATTTGCTAGCCTTCAATTTTGGACGCTTTCACCACGCGATCTATTAATTCTTCCACTTTCTTGTCTTCCAAAACTTTATTGGTATTTCCCACCGGAGCGATAGATGCTCCAATATCCACGCTGTATCTCATTTGGATGGCCTGCCTGAAGAAGCTCCATATATTGGGAAGCGATTCTGCAATAATTTCCTGAAAAACCAACATAAAGTCTGTTGCAAGTTTCACATCCCCTTTCACAAACTCATTACGGACATACTTACACTCTCGCTCAAAAACATTGTAATAAGACCCTATGGCCCCAGTGGCACCGCATAAAACAGCCTGACACATCAGCTCATCTGCTCCACTAAAAAGTACCAATTTACTTTTTGAACTGTAGGCAATGGTACTGATTTCCAACAAATTATTTGTAGTTAACTTCATCCCAACCATATTGGGCATCTGCAGCAGTTTATTAATAAAATCTACCAATCCTCCGGAAAAATTTGTGGTTCCCAATTGGTAAGGAAAAAAAGGCAAGTCAGATGCTGTAGCAATTGCCTCATAATGTGATAAGGCCATTCCTGCACTTCCGTCTGTGGGCCCATAATATACTGGTGCCACAGAGGATATTCCATCCACCTTGCATTGGGAAGCATGTTGGGCCAAGTGTACTGATTCGGCTGTAGTCATGGAGCCAACCTGAACTATAATTGGCACCTTGCCGGCATTAACACCTGCGGTAATTTCCGTTACCTTTTTCCTATCCTCCTCGGTAAGGAGAAAGCCCTGCCCCGTAGAACCAAGTAGATACAAACCGTCTACTCCTTGGGATAATAAGACCTCTACCCATTTTTCCAATTGTTTAAATGCCGGACGACCATTTCCATCCATAGGCGTAAGCATTGCAGGCCACACCCCTTTCAAATTTTCATACATAGTCTACTTGATTTGTCTTTTATTTTGTAAAATATTGATCCATTTCATTATAACTCTCTAAATAATTAACCGGATTTTTGACTATCAAACGCTCTGTAGCTTCGGGATCTTTAAAACCACTACCCGAAACTATACAAACTGCGTTGGCATTTTTATCCAATTCTCCATCTGCCACTGCTTTCATAAAGCCTGCTAAAGCTACTGCACCGGCAGGTTCAGCATAAATCCCTTCTTTTATAGCCAATAACCGCTGACATTCAAAAGTCTCTTCATCACTTACCAAAAAACCATTCCCGGCAGTACTTTTACAGGCTTGTAAAGTCTCATTCCCATCAATTACCACAGCTACTTGAAGTCCACTCACTTTCGTTGTCGCATTATCAACAGGTTTGGCTGCTTCCAAACCTTTCCTAAGGTTACCTGCTATCGTATCATTTCCTTCAGGTTGCACGCAGTGTACTTTGGGAAGGCTAAAGTTGGAATGTTTTTGTTTCCATATCTGAAAACCTCTTGCCACAGCCAAGGTCAAGCCACCTCCCCCTGATGGTACAAATACATTATCTACCCTCTCCAAGTCTTCTGCAAGCTCAAAACTGAGGGTTTGAACTCCTGTCATTCCTACCGGACTGTATTTAAAGGCACTTACTTGTAAGTGGGTTTGATTTTCGGCTGCCACTTCCCCGAGCTTGTCAAAAACCTGTTCTGTAGCCTCTTTGTTTTTCCCAAACCCTTTGATAACATACAAAGCAGCACCATAAGCTCGCATTTGTTTTAATTTCCCTTCAGGAGCACCATCCACTATGGCTATTTTACAAGGAATTCCTGCTGCTGCCGAGTAGGCCGCAAGTGCGGCTCCTGTGTTCCCACTAGAAGTGGCCAAACACAACTTGCCCTTATTGGCTTGAATATCTGCTATCGCAAAGGCTGCAAAGCGATCTTTATAGGAGCCTGATGGATTCGCAGATTCCAGTTTAAAATAAAGGTTTGGAAAGCCCAAGGCCGGACCAATCTGTCTTGATTTAACCAGCGGGGTATTCCCCTCTCCCAAAGTAAAAGGTGCTATACCTTCCGGGAGTTTTAATAATTGTGTGTATTTGTCTATTCCTTTCAAAATTCGTTGGGGAATTGTAGTTTTTTACTTTTATAACTGTTGAAATTATGGGTAAACCCACCATCAATATCCAATGATGTGCCATTGATAAAGGAGGCTTTGTCGGAACTGAGCCAGAAAACCCCTTCTGCTATCTCCTCTGGAGAGGCGCTTCGTTGTAAAGGCGTCATGTCTTCCATTTCATCCACCAGAACCTGACTTATATTACTACCTTTAGGATCTTTAAAATCACTGCTCATTGCTGTGGTAACATTTCCGGGACAAACGGCGACTACCCTGATCCCTGACGAACCGTACAAGGCTGCCATTTCATAAGTTAAACTCAGCAATGCACCCTTTGCAGCAATATAAGCCGGGCTTGTTCCTCCTGCTCTATTGGCCATAACGCTACTCATGTGAACAATCACACCTCCATTATTTCCTGATTCCATTTTTTTTGCTGCAAGTTTTGACAGAAATACCGGAGAGGTAAGACAAATTTTTATGGTCTTTTCCCAGTCTTTTATGGAAATAGTCTTTAAGGTCTCAATGGTTCTCCAAGCAGCATTATTTATCAACACATCTATTTTCCCCCATTTGCTGAAGGTTGCCTCCACTATTTCATCAACAAAACCATCTATGGCCAAGTCCCCATGCAAAACCAAAGCATTCTCCGGTTTTGAAAGGGAATCTGCCGCCGCCAACAATTCTTCTTTGTTTTCAGCAACTATGGTCACTAAATCCCCATTGGCAACAAATGCTTCGGTAATCGCCTTGCCTATGCCTCTGGATGCTCCGGTTACTATTACAACCCTTTGCTTTTTATCCGCTTCACTTTTCATCGTATACTTTTTTATTTACAGGTAAAATCCCAGCCAATGCTTCTCCTGCTTTGGCCATTGGTACTGCTCTTTTTAGGAATACCATTCCTGATTGCTGGGCTGGAATTTCTGCTCCTTTTTCACCATTTTCTCTTAATAAACACCCTAAT
>NZ_CAXBOC010000573.1:0-3272 GCF_963976465.1 uncultured Cyclobacterium sp.
TACAGGAGCTACTATGGTAGATATCAATGGAGATGGTTATTTAGATATCTATGTATGTTATTCTGGAAAAGGAAATGAAGCATCTAGAAAAAATGAATTATTCATCAATCAGAAAGACAATACTTTTATTGATGAAGCTGAAAAATATGGGCTGGCAGATCCTGCTAATAGTATTCAGGCTGCATTTTTTGACTTTGATTTGGATGGAGACTTGGATATGTATTTGCTTAACCACAACACCCAGGTGATTAATGAAATTGATTTTGATGCCAAAAGAAAGGACAGGAATCCATTGGCAGGTGACAAATTGTTTAGAAATGATGGAGGTATATTTACCGATATAAGCGAAAGTGCCGGGATCAAGGGCAATTCTATGGGGTTTGGTTTGGGGATAGCGGTCGCTGATATCAATGATGATGGTTTTCCGGACCTCCATGTTTCCAATGATTATATAGAGCCGGATTACCTGTATATAAACAATGGAGATGGTACATTCTCGGAAAGTTTAACAGAGAATTTACAGCACATATCTTATTTTTCCATGTGCTCAGATATTTCTGATGTCAATAATGACGGGCTGGTAGATATTTTTACTTTAGACATGCTTCCCGAGGATGATGAACGGCAAAAATTGCTTTACGGACCAGAGAATTATGAACAGTATGCCTTGATGGTAATGAAGGGATTTTACCATCAAAATATGAGGAATATGCTTCATATCAACCAAGGGACAGGCTTATTTAGCGAAATAGGGCAGCTGGCCGGGATGTCCAATACTGACTGGAGTTGGGCTGCATTTTTTACAGATTTTGACAATGACGGTTGGAAAGATTTATTTGTGAGCAATGGTTATTTCCGAGATTATACCAATCGTGATTTTTTAAAATACAAAGGTGACTATTATTTCGATAAGGCGAGGGCAAAAGAAAAGGCAGATACACTTCATTTAGTTACAAGTATGAGTTCTACCCCTATCCATGATTACTTGTTTAAAAATGAGAATGGTATAAGCTTTAAAGAAGTGTCTGAGGATTGGGGACTATCAGATCCGAATTTCTCAAATGGTGCCGCCTACGCAGATTTAAACAATGATGGGGCACTTGATCTGGTGATCAATCACTTAAATGACGATGCAGGAATTTATGCCAATATTTTAAAACCTGATAAAAATGAAGGCAATTTCTTAAAGTTGAAATTACAGGGGGATGGTTTAAATTCAAGTGGAATTGGTGCCAAAGTGAAGGTGTATTACAACGCCAAGCAACAGTACCTAGAGCAGCAGCCTACCAGAGGGTTTCAATCTTCTGTAAGCCATGTTATGCATTTAGGATTGGGAATGGCTGATCGCATTGATTCTTTAAAAATTACCTGGCCCGGAGGAAAGGAGCAATGGGTGCAAAATGTGCCGGCAAATCAAAAGCTTGTATTAAAAGAGAGCGAGGCCATTAAGCAATCAGAAAATAAAAACAATCCTCAGCCCCCTGTTTTTACTAAAATTGTTTCACCTATTCCATACCAACATGGAGAGGCAGGATTTAATGATTTCAAAAGACAACCGCTTTTGTCACATATGTTGTCACCAACCGGTCCGGTGATTGCTAAGGGAGATGTAAATAACAATGGGTTTACCGATGTATTTGTGGGTGGAACTTCTGAAAAACCCGGCAAATTGTATTTTCAAGTTTCTACCGGACAGTTCCTTGAATCTCAAGGTTTAGACTTGTCCGAAGAGACAGGAACAGCAACCACTGACGCAATATTTTTTGATGCAAATGGGGATGGTTTGGAAGACCTGTATTTGGTGAAAGGAGGGTACCATGACTTTGAAAGGAATTCTCCAGAATTAGCCGACCAGTTGTACATCAATCAAGGTGCCGGGAATTTCAGAAAAGAAGCGGAGGCATTGCCCAATATTACAACCAGTGGAAGTGTGGTAAAGGCTGTTGATTTTGACAAGGATGGAGACTTGGATTTATTTATTGGCGGAAGGGTTATCCCTGGCCAATACCCAAAACCTGCCTCTTCCCATATATTAATTAATGATGGAAAAGGTAAGTTTGAAGACCAATCCGAAATTTTGCTGCCTGAATTAGCTGCATTAGGCATGGTGACGGATGCTGCTTGGCAGGACTTGGATCAAGATGGTTGGGATGATTTGATAATCGTTGGTGATTGGATGCCTATCAGTGTGTTTTTAAACAATAAGGGTAAACCCCTCATTAATCGAACGGAACAATACTTTGATAAACCTTTAATAGGGAAGTGGTCCAAATTGTCCTCCGGTGATTTTGATGGGGATGGAGGCCTTGATTTTGTAGTTGGTAATTTTGGCACCAATAGCCAATTAAAAGCAAATGAAGCACAACCTTTGACTTTAGTCTTTGCTGATTTTGATGGGAATGGTTCTGTAGATCCTATTTTAAACCATTTTGTCGATGGGGAGCTGGTTCCATTTATGAGTAGGGATGAGCTTCTGGATCAAATGTATGGGATGCGGAGTAAGTTTACTGATTATGCTTCTTTTTCTAAGGCTAAACTAAAGGATTTGTTTAGTGAAACGGCCATCGATATGGCAGAAAAGGTGGAGTTAAATGAATTAAGAACGGTCTATCTTGAAAATAAAGGTGATAAATTAGAGAGGCATGAGTTGCCGGTGGAGGCTCAGTTTGCACCCGTCTACGCCATTGGTGTTATGGATTTTGATGAAGTTGGAAATTTAGATTTTATCCTTGGAGGAAACCAAAATACAGCCAGACTCCGATTGGGGATGATCGATGCTAATTTTGGTCAGGTATACCTAGGAAATGGCAGTGGGGAGTTTAGGCATGCTTCTCCTTCAGTTACAGGTTTGAACTTTGTAGGCGATGTGAAAAGCATCGAAATAATAGATTTATCATATCTTAAGGTATTATTGGTAGGTATAAATAACCAAGGGGTTGAGGCCTATGTGCTCAATAAAAGTTTGTCAACCAATAATTTAAATGGGAACAGTAAATAAAGAACAAGTGGTATCACCTCCTGGTGTGATTGTTTTTAGGAAGAACTTCAATCACAGCTTTTGGAGGGGAATACATATTAAGTAAATATCAGTTAACCTTTTATTCATTCAATAAATGAAAAACAGAAAAATAAACTTAGAAGAAAGCGAGATTCCTGAAAATTGGTACAATATCATAGCTGATATGCCCAATAAACCCTTGCCTCCTTTAAACCCTGGCACTATGGAGCCTTTGGGACCTGATGCACTTGCGCCTTTGTTTCCTGAGGCTTTG
>NZ_CAXBOC010000574.1:0-3265 GCF_963976465.1 uncultured Cyclobacterium sp.
CTGGAATGTAGGTATTGGCCATAGTACAGGGATTGGTTTTGGAGCATTAAATTGATTGAAGATGAATTATTATGTGGTAAAATATTCCGGCCCATTTGGTTTTATTAAGCCTTGGACTGCAGTTAGGGATAGTGAAACTTTTAGTCAACAGTTTTTGACCCCTTCCATCGTAGAAGGAATAGAAAAGAAATTGTTTCCCAAGCTACTAAAGGAAGTAGGGATACATAAAATCGTGGGGCACAGACTTTCTTATGACCAGATCAGCAATCAACAAGAAATGATTCAGATTAGAGGGTGGAACTCAAAGCGTAAGGGAAGTCAGTTTTTATTTGACAGACCAACAGCCATATTAAATAGGGGAGTGATACTAAACCCTGTTTTATACCTTGCTTTTCACTCTATGGAAGATGCCCATGAAGCATTACAACAGCATATATGTTTGTGCAGGAATGAAGATGTTTTGTTTCCAATTGAAATTTCTGAGTGCAGCAAAACAGGTTTTGAACAAGATGGTGATTTGTATCCAGGTTATGAGCTTGTATTTGAAAAAAATGAAAAGACTTTTTTAGTCGGTTATCATCGAGTAAGTCAAACTCCCATGTATGGCTGGATTAGAATAGTTGGGAACCCTATTAATAATTTATGATGGAAACTTTATTTGCTAAGTCTGGCCCTGAGTGGACTTCATTGAAAATACACCTACTACAGGTAGCAAAGGCGGCTAGTTTTTTTGCACAGCATCTTGGTATGGATGAAAGCTTAGCTTATAAGGGTGCTATATTACATGATATAGGTAAAGCACATCCTCGTTTTCAGCAAAGATTAAAAGGAATATCCAATGACAATAGAGTTCTTAGACATGAAATCAGCTCCTTATTTTTTTTATCAGTTTTTCCTGAAGATGAGCATAATAATTTAATAGAAATGGTTGTTGGTCACCATAAATCGGTAAAAAGAGATATTGGAGGAAAAGGGTTATTAGATATAGATGATGAGGTTGAAGGATATGAGGATTTTCATTTAGGGGATTGGAATAAATGGAGCCCAGGTGCTTTTAATTTATTAAATGAATTAGGGATTTTTTGTGCCCCTTTTGATGAGTCTATTGCTAGGGAAAATTTGGATAAAGCCTTAATGATTACCCTAGAAAAATCGAAAGAGCGAGGCTTTTCAGAATTGCGTGGTTTATTGATGGGCGCTGATCATTTTGCTTCGGCTTTAATTGATGAAACAGACCGGCAATTATCAAGAAGTTTCAAATCTCCAGATCTCAGTTTTTATGGAAGAACACATGAATTGTTTCCACTTTCTAAAAAAGATTCATCTTCAAATAAAACCCACACCATAGTAGTAGCATGCACAGGGGCGGGAAAGACAGATTTCCTATTTAGGAGAACATCGGACAGAGTGTTTTATATGCTTCCATTTCAGGCATCCATCAACGCAATGTTAGAAAGAGTTGACGAGGATTTAAAGGAGTCGAATCCTGATCTGGACATTAGGGTATTACATGCTTCATCGAGCGTTGTAAAAAGAGTTAATGGAGAAGAGGAGTCCGTTTTACAATCTTTGTTTGGTTCTTCTATCAAAATAATGACGCCTCATCAATTGGCTTCTATTGCATTTGGTTTGAAAGGTTATGAAGCTCTTATTCTTGATTTGAAGGGGAGTGATATCATTCTCGATGAAATCCATACCTATACAGGAGTTTCTCAAGCTATTGTCTTGAAGCTGGTGCAGATACTGAAGTCTATTAATTGTAAAATTCATATTGGTACAGCAACTATGCCTACTGTGCTTTATGATAAAATTAAATCTGTTTTAGGTCAAGATGTTTTGGAAGTCAAATTGACTACCGATGAATTGAATAAGTTTGACCGTCATTTAGTGTATAAAAGACAAGGTTTTGAGAGCGCACTTCCAAATATTTCTCAGGCTATAAATAATGGAGAGAAGGTATTAATAGTATGTAACCGGGTAGAACGATCCCAGCAAACGTTTGAAAGAATCCGGGAATTATACTTAAATGTACCGGTATTACTGCTCCATAGTCGCTTTAAAAGGGGAGATAGAAATCAAAAAGAATATGAGCTGATACATCAGTACAATTCAAGTGCTGAAGCTTGTATTGTAGTATCAACACAAATCGTTGAAGTCAGTTTGGATATCAGTTTTGATGTGATGGTTACTGACTGCGCACCTATAGATGCTTTGGTACAGCGTTTTGGAAGAATCAATCGCAAAAGGACTTTTTACACCATTGGAAAATATAAACCTATATATGTCATAGCTCCTCCGGAAAATACTTTCGAAGCAAAACCTTATGATTTAGAGGTGTTAAAGAGAACCTTCGATGTGTTGCCAGATGGTCAGGTGTTAAAGGAAAAGGAACTACAATGTAAAATCGATGAAGTATTTCCTTCGATAAACTTTTTAAATATCGAAGAACATGCGGTATTCAAAGAGGATGGAAGTATTAGAATTGATAAGCTTACTCATCGGGCCAAGTCCTTTCTTTTTGAATTGTTGGAAATTGATTCTGTTACCTGTATCACAGAAGGAGATGAAGAAGATTATAATCAAACTTTGTTTGAAGACAGGTTAAATATGGAAATACCAATTAGATATTTCAGTGTGAAGAATATGCGACAATCTCAAAAAGGTAGCAGACCATTTATTATACCGGATAAAGCCTATAGCAAGAATATGGGACTGGAAGTACGTCTTATTAATGAATCCAATTTTGATATAAATAGACAAATGCTATGATTACATCAGTAGTAGGGAGAACATTTTTAAAGGCCTACAATACCAAATATGGAAAGAACTTTTCTCCCAAAGAGTTCTTTGAGGAAGAGTTTTGGCAGCTTTTTTTTAACCATTCTAAATATATGCAATGGGTGACAAATTCTCCCTTTGTTCAAATGAAAAAAGGACAAAAGCCCCATTTGCTGAATGAAAATGAGCGAAGAGAAAAGTTGGAAAACCTATTTCTTAAAGCTGAAAATGAAATACCTGATGCGAGTTTTGCTATAGGTTATCCGGCCTCAGAAACTAAAGAATATGCTAGCACATCTGGTTTAGTAAGTGATGTGTTTGTGCCATTTGATGAAGATGAGGTTTATCTTTCCTGGATAGGAAGTGGTTTAGGGGTAGGGGTAGCAGGAGGTTATACCATACTTTTTGACAATCCAGAAATTACCCTCCAAACATTTGAGGGGTGGAAAGTCTATAGAAAATACCTTAACGATCCTACACTCACAAA
>NZ_CAXBOC010000575.1:0-3258 GCF_963976465.1 uncultured Cyclobacterium sp.
ATTTTCTCCTATTCCACCTTCATTTGGTCTAGTGTCATATACAATCCAGACATCATCAGGTGAAAAATTTTGATTATTGTCCATGGCATGATTCTTTTTTTGATGGGTCAATTGCTTGACTTGCCAAAGTTCTTGAGAAAAAAGCGTTGAGGTAACCATAATGAACAATGCAGTAAAAAGATAATTTTTTGGTTTATTTAAGGTCATTTGTAAAGTTTCTTAAAATTTAACTTTCCAATATACGGCAGATTGATAAAATAGTACCAATGTTTTTATACAGGTTCCGGCATTTGCTGCTTTTTTATCTCACCTATTTTAATAATATTTCCGCTTGAAAGACAAAATCCCTGACCTTATGAAATATTTTTATTTGTTGTTTCTATTTTTAATCATCGCATTTGCAGGCAGTGCTCAGGAAATCCACTGGGAAAACACTGCTCCCGGAGTATGGAAAGGCACTTTGGGAGAAGCTGAAAAATACGATCTATTGACTGCCTCAGGTGCCGTCCCCAATTCAACTGCTTTGGCCAAATTGGGCAAGCCCCTTTTCCCCCTAAATAAAGATAAAATTTCCGGTAAATTACAAGATGGCAAAATCTATCTTCAATTGCCACTTGAAAAAGGAGAAGAGATTTATGGTTTCGGATTAAATTTTAAAACCATTCATCAAAGAGGAAGGATAATGCGCCTGCATGTGGACCATTATGGAGGCCAAGACAATGGAAGAACCCATGCCCCTGTTCCATTTTATGTCACAAGTGAAGGCTATGGGGTTTTTATCAATTCTGCAAGATATCTGGACATCTATGCAGGTAGTGCTTCAAGACTTGACAGTGACAATCCTGCAGAGGCATTGGACAGAAACACAGACCCTGCCTGGACCGCCTCGCCATATTCTGATGCAGTGGAAGTTTTGGTACCTGCAGGCGGTGTGGAATTTTATATTTTTGCTGGCCCCACTATGTTAGAGGCCGTTCAGCGCTTCAATTTATTCAATGGAGGAGGCCCAATTCCTCCTCGATGGGGACTAGGCTTTACACAAAGGGTTCACCGACTTTATGACCAAAAACAGGTATTGGCGGAAGCTGAGGAATTTGAAACCAAGGGATTTCCTTTGGATTTCATTGGCCTTGAACCGGGCTGGCAAAGCAAATCCTATCCAAATACTTTCGCTTGGGATCCCACAAGATTCCCTCATCCTGAAAAGCTCATACAGCAGCTAAAGGACAAAAATATCAGTTTAAATCTTTGGATCAACCCTTATGTCTCTCCGGAGGCTGACTTTTACGACACCCTTAAACCCTATTATGGCAGCCATTCGGTTTGGGCCGGCGCAGTTCCTGACCTTAGCATACCCGAAGCTCAGGCTTTGTATTGGGAAACCTTTAAAAAAAACCATATTCTTCCCGGAGTAGGAGGATATAAGATTGACGAAGTGGATGGCTATGATCGTTGGCTCTGGCCGGATGTGGCTCAATTCCCTTCAGGACTGGCTGCCGAACAAGTCCGTCAGACGTATGGTCTGCTGGTACAAAAGCAATCAAGTCAGCTTTTTCGTGATCAAAACCGGCGCACCTACGGTTTGGTAAGGGCTTCCAATGGAGGTGGCGTTGCTTTTCCCTATGTCATCTACAATGATTATTATGACCACAAAGATTTTATCACTGCCCTTATAAACAGTGGATTTTCGGGATTATTATGGACTCCGGAAGCAAGGGCATCCAAAAGCGCAGAAGAGTGGTTGAGAAGGTTTCAAACTGTAGTGTTTTCACCCATGGCCATGATCAATGCCTGGGCCAGCAACACCAAACCCTGGTCTTATCCTGAGGTGGCTGATGAGGTAAAGGAAATGGCACTGTTGAGAATGAAGATGATGCCTTATTGGTACAGTAGTTTTGCTAAATACCATTTTGAAGGAATCCCTCCATTTCGCGCCATGCAGCTGGAATCAGGTTTTACCATTCAAGCCCAGGGCCCAACAGATAGCCTTAAAGACCTTGAAGACAATCCCTATAAAGAAGCAGTTAAAAAGGAGCTTACTGACCAGTATATGGCCGGACCTTTCTTATTGGTGGCACCGCTATTTGCCGGTGAGGAAAGCCGCAGTGTAGTCTTACCTAAAGGCAATTGGTACGACTTTTATACCGGAAAATTCGTCGGAAACGGAGAAATAATCACTGTCAATGCCCGTATGGACCAAATCCCTGTATTTGTAAAGGATGGTGGAATTATTCCCATGATGAAATCCCGATTACATGCTCCGGAAAAGGGAGAGCGGTATGATCTGGAAATTTACCATTATGGAACCTCTCCAGGCCACTTTACTTTGTATGATGACGATGGAATTTCCTATGATTACGAAAAAGGGCATTATTCTTGGAGAGAAATTAATGTAAGAATAGGGAGTGATGGACAGTGGAAAGGATCCGTATCTCCTGCCAAAGCTCAAAAACCTGACAATATTGGCAAGATTCGCTGGATATTTATGACTGAAAGCAATGGACACAATCCAGTAAAATAGACCTTTCACCTATCTTCACAGATAGGAGGTAAATGAAAAATTCTATGGGAAGGATAATAATTTCAATACTGGAATTATATGAATCACTTTAATTTTAAGCAGGTAAAATGAGTCCGGAAATTTATAATAGAATTGCATACTTATCATGTAAAAAAAACACAATTTAATTAAAAGAGTTAGTGCCGGAAATGGGACCCAAACTAGTGAAACAATTATCTCCTCACATTGGTTAATTTAAAGTAGGTCTTCAATTCAAGCCTATTATTTCCAATGCCATACTTTTAAATAATGGAGCGTTCGCAACGCTCATTTATTAGCTTTTAGCAGAGCGTACATTTGCATTTTAATTACGACAAAAAACAAGACGATGAAAAAAAAACTACAATTTAAAAGGAACATTTTCACTTATATAACAGCCTTAGTTATCCTTTCGGGAGCTTTTGCATGCTCCACCAAGGTCACCTTCCCTGTTTCAAGTGTAGTCCCTGCTGCAGAACCTGTCGCCTCGATTAATAAAACCAAGGAAGGGGCTTACTTAGTGAAACTTGACATCAACAATTTAGCCCTTCCGGAACGTCTTTCTCCACCAAAAAAACATTATATAGTATGGATAGAGGCGCCGGGACAAGGGCTTATTAGGCTGGGAGAAATCTCCAACAATAGTGGTATGTTTAAGAACCGGGGAAAAGCATCTTTTGAAAAGGAAACGAGGCACAAACCCGCAATGCTACTTGTAA
>NZ_CAXBOC010000576.1:0-3253 GCF_963976465.1 uncultured Cyclobacterium sp.
CTGTACTTTCAAGAAAAATTGCAGAGCTAGGAATTTATCCGGCAGTGGATCCTTTGGATTCTACTTCCAGAATTCTTGAACCATCTGTAGTAGGTGATGAGCATTATAACTGTGCCACCAATATAAAAGAGCTTCTACAGCGCTACAAAGAACTTCAGGATATCATTGCCATCTTGGGTATGGAAGAGCTTTCTGAAGAAGATAAAATGGTCGTACACCGTGCCAGAAGGGTACAAAGATTCCTTTCTCAACCTTTCCACGTTGCCGAGCAATTTACTGGCCTTAAAGGTGTGTTGGTAGATATCAAAGATACCATCAAAGGATTCAATATGATCATGGATGGAGAGTTGGATCACTTGCCTGAATCAGCATTTAACCTTGTAGGTAGCATTGAAGATGCCATTGCCAAAGGGGAGAAAATGTTGGCAGAAGAAAAATAATAGCCATTTATTAGGGTAGTACCGAAAGTATTACCCTTTAATAAAATAAATCATGCATTTAGAGATCATTACACCGGACCAAAAAGTATTTGAAGGAGAAGTGTCTGAAGCCACCTTTCCCGGAGCCGATGGTTCCTTTCAAGTATTGAAAAACCACGCTGCTTTAATATCTGCCCTTGAAAAAGGTGCCGTTTCTTACACCACCGCTGAAGGACAAAAGTCATTGGTGGTAGATGGAGGAGTAGTGGAGGTTAATGACAATAAAATTATTGTATTGGCTGAAAAGGTAGTGGATTGATTTACATCTTTTCTCAAAGAACAAAAAGGGTTCTGAAATTAAATTTTCAGAACCCTTTTTGTTTATCGGGCTTTACCCTATTTTTCTTTCTTCTATTTCCCCAAGGATGCTAGCGCTGATTTAACAGAACCCTTATCCATCAATAAGGCCTTTGCCTCCTCATAATTACTCATTGCTGCACGCTCCATAAGCATTTTCACGCTTCTATCAACAATCTTGTCATTGATCAATAAAACGTTGACCATTTTATTGTCTTCCACCCTGCCTAAGCGAATCATACTGGTGGTGGAAATCATGTCAAAAATCATTTTCTGTGCAGTGCCACACTTCATTCGGGTACTTCCGGAAACAAATTCCGGTCCGGTGAGTATCTCCACAGGGAAATCTGCATTTGCCGCAATAGGTGATTCGGGGTTACTTACAATGCAACCGGTTGACACAGCATTTGCTTTGCAAGATTTTAAAGCCCCCAAAACAAAGGGAGTAGTCCCACTTGCCGAAATCCCTAAAACAAAATCTTTGTCAGAAACTTCATAACCTTTCAATGCTTCCCAACCGGCATTGGGATCATCCTCTTTTTCTTCCCTCGCCTCTATCAAACGATCCACTCCACCTGCCAAAATAACATTCACTTTACCCTTGGGTATTCCGTAAGTGGTAGGAAGCTCTATCGCATCCAATACAGAAAGTCTGCCGCCACTTCCGGCACCTAAATAAAATAGCCTGCCGCCATTTTCAAGTTTATCAACAATGTTTTTAATCAACAGATTGATTTCCGGCAATGCTTTTTCAATGGCAAGGGCCACTTTCTTGTCTTCATTGTTAATATTGGCAGTCAACTCCTCTATGGACATTTTTTCCAAATGTCTGTACAAGGAGGGTTGTTCTGTTATTTTTGTCATTTTATATCAGTTTAAATAAGTTCACGAGAAAATTTTATATGACAGGACTATCGGAGGTTCCTGGATTTTTGGTGGCAGCATCCCCAAAGTTGGACCTCACTTGCCCCAAGTCTTTGTTTAGCCTTTGTGTAAATAACGCATAATCCGAACTATGAACCACCATATTTACCCCCTCCTTTATCCAGAAAATTTGTCTTTCAATGGTTTCAGAAAAATGAATTCCTACCATTAAGCCTAACTTTCTACTTGTTTGGATGATCTGCCTTACGGCCTTAACAAAATCAGGATGATCATAAGCCTCAGGAATCCCCATACTTACAGACAAATCATGTGGGCCTATAAATACGCCATCAAGACCCCGTAAAGATAATAATTCATCCAATTGCTGCAATGCAGGCACACTTTCGATATTCACTATACTCAAGTGCCCTTTGTTGTAATTGGCCAAATAATCCTCCAAGCCCTGGGGTATTTTCTCTCTGTCCTCTAAATACAGGTTTAATTTTTCTCCTTTTAAAGGTCTGAATTTGGTTGCACCAATTAATACCTGAACCTCTTGAACGGATTCAACATAGGGGATTACCACCCCCGTAGCCCCGGCATCAATGGCCTGGCAGATCAAGTGATGGTCAGCTTTATAAACCCTTACTATGGGAACAATCCCTCTTCCTTTATAAGTATCACATAAGGTAGCAAGTTCTTTTCGTGAAAGAGAGATATGTTCTGTATCAATAAAAACAAAATCCAAACCAGAGGAGGCCAGTGCTTTAGGCCACAAGGGATTATTTGAGGTAACACAAGTGCCAAGCACCAATTCTCCGGACTGAATTTTATTATTAAAGCTCATTTTTATTTGATTAATGGATCGCTGATTACGTTTAAATATCTTCCCATCCAGTAAGGCAATAGCCATATATCGCCGGCACTATACTCCTGACTTCCTCCATTGCCTCCATCCAAAGTGAAGCGGTTTCCATTGTGCCTGCGAATCATTAGTTCATCAGGAGGAAGGACTTCACTTGTGCTTTGTCTTCTAAAATTTTCCTCTAATAGCTCAAGGTCTTTTCTATGGCTGTTCTTTGTGCTCCAGCTAATCATATCCAGAGGATGCTCCTGAAGATACCAAACTGCTTCCTCAAGGTCAAAATTTTCTCGATCTACCAAAGCCCCAAAAATATTCCACAATCCGTCTCTCTCTGGACGTTCGGCTTCCCAATGGTCTTTGATTGCCTCCTTGTACTTCTCTTTCAACTCATCCGTAAAGGCATATCGGTACAAGCCCCAGTAACCAAGGAAATACATCTCGTCATCTGAATGGTTCCACGACTCGGATAACATAGCCGCCCAGTCATCACTCCCTTCTTCTGCTTTTCCAATTCCTTCCATAGGGCGCATAAGGTTTTCTAGGTAGCCATGTTTATCCATTAAATTGTAAGCTTCCTTTTTGTACATTTCCTTGCCGGTAAAATGGTAAGCCGTTTGTAACATGGCAATGATATTAGAGGAGTTTAATTTCCTGTCGCCAACCATGGTAGGAAAACCATTTACATATTCGGGATTCCACCTTCCCCAGGTCGTATGTTTGCCGTCAAAATCAATCAGGTACCAATCAT
>NZ_CAXBOC010000577.1:0-3250 GCF_963976465.1 uncultured Cyclobacterium sp.
ATTATTAGCAACTTCAGATATTATTGCTGATATTAGGGAGAATGTAAGGCCTGAGATCATGGCGAAATACCCAACTGTTTCGGCATTGTATGAAGGTCAAAATCGTGAGGCCGGAAAGGTGACTGCCTCTGCCGGTAAGGTTTTTCCCATCATCATCTTTCTAATCCTGGTTATCATCGCTTTTACTTTTCGTTCCTATTTGCAGCCGATCTTGCTATTGGTGATGATACCGTTTAGTTTGATTGGGGTGGCTTGGGGGCATTGGTTACATGATTTCCCGATTAATATGCTATCACTACTAGGTATCATCGCCCTTATTGGAATCGTGGTAAATGACGGTTTGGTGCTTATAAGTAAGTTTAACAACTTCTTGCAAGAGGGGGTTGATTTTGATGAGGCTTTAATTCAAGCAGGAAAATCCAGATTCCGAGCCATTTTTCTTACCTCTGTGACTACCATCGCAGGTCTGTCTCCCTTGATCTTAGAAAAAAGCAGGCAAGCTCAATTTCTAATTCCAATGGCCATTGCCATTGCTTATGGAATAGCCATCGCTACGGTGCTTACTTTGATTATGCTTCCCATGCTTTTGTCAGTAGGTAATTTGTTAAAAGTTTATTCATTATGGCTTTGGGAAGGAATTAAGCCATCAAAGGAATCGGTGGAGCCAGCAGTGGAGGAGCTGCATGAAAATGAAGAATCAACGCAGAATGTTTAACAAAATGAGAGTAAAAATAAAAAATATCCAAATGGAGTCGCGGCATTCTCAATTATTTACGGTGGTTACTGGGTTGGTTTTATTTGCCTCAAGCTTGGTTGCTAATGGGCAAGAAATGCTTTCACGTGAAGATGCAATGAATCTTACGCTGAAATACAACTATGACATCAAGGTGGCAGAAAAAGACCTGGAGGTAGCCAATAACAATCAAAGCATTTTAAATAGTGGCTACCTGCCTTCAATACAGGCCAATGGGGATATAGGCGTTTCAGGTTATCAAGGCGAAAACAAAACCGCAAATGGGGACTTTAGCTATGATCCGACGGAAGCTTACAATTATAGTGGTTCCGTTAACCTAAACTACATACTGTTCGATGGATTTGGGAGGATGTACAATTACAAACAGTTGAAAGAGTTGTACAATATTTCCGAATTGCAGGCAAGACAAATCATAGAGAATACGGTTTTGGAACTGTCTAATGCTTACTTTTTGATGGCTCAATTGACGGAGGGTGTAAGTATTTTAAAAAATGCTTTGAGTATTTCCACCACCAGAATGCAACGTGCGGCCTATAGTTTTGAATATGGGCAAACCACTCAGATTGATTTATTGAATGCGCAAGTTGATGTAAACAATGATAGCATTAATTTGCTTAACACTACTCAGGATTTGGAGAACGCCAGAAGGAATCTAAATCTGATAATGAGACGTGAAATTGAAACTGAGTTTGTAGTGGATACAACCGTTTCTTTTTCTATACCAGGAACCAAAGAGGAGCTGGTAAGTCAAGCCTATCAGCGAAATGTATTGATTGAACAAACCAATAGTCAATTGAGGAACAGTGAATTTGCATTGAAGGCAAGCCAATCGGGCTGGTTTCCTGCTATTTCTTTAAATGCCGGTTACAATTATTCCGGCAATAGAAATCCTGCCGGAGCATTTGTAACTGGTAGTTATAATTTTGGTCCACAAGCCGGATTTACTTTGAGCTGGAATATTTTTGATGGAGGCGCGACGCGGGTAAGAAATAAAAATGCCAGAATAGAGATCGAACGCCAGCAAGTTTTAAAAGAGCAAACTGAGTATTCTGTGAAAAGGGATGTGCTCAATGCCTATTCTGCTTATCAAAATTCATTGTTTGTTTTTAATGCCGAGAAAGCAAATTTGGAAACAGCTTTAAAGAATTTTGAACGCAGTGACGATTTGTACAAACAAGGACAAATTAATTCAATAGAATTTAGGCAAGCTCAATTGAATTTAAGAAACGCTCAGAATAATTTCAGCATTGCAAAGTACAATGCCAAGTTTGAGGAACTTAGCTTAAAGCAATTGGCAGGAATACTTTTAGAGGGGTTGTAAGGAGTACTGGCGGATCTGGGAGATTATATAAAACAAAAGCGGTCCTGAGATAGTACCGCTTTTGTTTTTAATTACTTATAAATTATTTGGGGGCATAGCTAAGCTGAAAGTGCTATTCCACGTCCCACCATAAATAGGTTTCGCTATTGTCTCCTCCAATGGCCTGTCCTGCTGCTGATCGATTTGTTCCATTGAGCGTTTGTTCATTAATAGGATAAATCACCCTCTTAGGAATAACAAGATCACTTGTTCCTTCTATAGATGGGGGTTGCAAATCGGGAGCATCCAGTCTTCTCCATTCAAGCCAGGCATCATAGCCTCGATTGTATAGAGCAATCCATTTTTGGTTGCCAATCTTATCCCGCCAATTACCTGGGGCCGTTGAATAATCGACTTGAGATTGGGCGAGGTAAGTGTTGGTTTGTTCCTCGGTTCCTCCCCAGTAAGCTATAGAAGCAGCAATTGCTTCGCTATAATGTTCCTCAGCAGTTCCTTCCACATTATACCCTCGCTCAACAGCTTCTGCAAGCAGGAATCTCACTTCTGAATAATCCAATAATAGAGCTTCAAAGGTAGGGTCTGTTATGGTTGGGTTGATGGTGGAGAAATCTGAATAGGAATTTGAAAAACCATAAATCCCCCCTTGGTATTCTCCATCCACCTGAGTGAAATAAAAAGGTCTTCTAGGGTCATTTAATTCATTCATGGCATCTACTAAGGTATTTGCCACCACATAATCCTGCCTGGAGGTAAATAAAGGATTCATCTCTTCCGAAACAGGATTGTTATTAGGAGGTGCGTTTAAATAAGGGAAGGCGCCATTTTCTGAATTGTCCATAAATACATTTGGAGCAGCAGCTTCTACCACACTTTGTGCCATGCTGCTATTGACATCCGCGATTACCATTCCTAGTTTTAGTTTAAGCGTATTTCCAAACTTCCACCACAGTTCCATATTTCCTTCATATATGATATCTCCTTCGTCAAAACCTATTTCGTCAGTATCAATATGATTAAGAGCGGCATCTAGACGGGTTAAGATTTCTCCATACACGGAGGATGCATCATCATATGCAGGAAGTGAATTTTCCGGATTTAAGGCTTCAGAATAAGGGACATTTCCAAAGGTGTTTAGTAAAACAGACCAGGCAAAAACTTCCATTATTTCTATCTGG
>NZ_CAXBOC010000578.1:0-3243 GCF_963976465.1 uncultured Cyclobacterium sp.
ATTTAATGGTGGCAGCCATATCATTAATACCTCATCCGGTCACCAAGGTAGAAGGCAGGGTACTTATGTGGGCGCAAACAATGGCTCAATCATTCGCTGAGAGCACCCTCACCTTTGCAACCAACAACCAGGTGATTGGTTCATCAGATATTTCTTCCATACCCAATAGTCGGTACGCAATAAAAGGAAGGGAAACAAACTTTGAAGCCGACTTCCCGACTACCGAAGGGAATACCCTTCAGGAAATAGTGCTTACTTATTCCTCAACTGATGCCAATGGGGCCGGCTACCTTAAGAACATTCTTTTAGCATATCCGTTTTCCTCCTCCCAGTTAACTGCCGGGATTTATTATAACCTTGACCTTTCCCCGTACCAAATCGAAACGGGCTTATCAGACATTTGGGATGTTGGAAATTTTTACGAGGTAAAAGAATTAAACAACTACGAACCACTAGCCGGCACGGTAAAAAAAATTGCAGTCTTTGACCAAAATAACACTTTAGAAATTGAGGAACCGGAAACAGTAATGTCACGGTCAGAACTCCTTTCAGGGGAGCCTGAGTTTATTATCATTACCAATGACTTGCTCTACAATCAGGCAAAAAGGCTTGCTGATTTCAAAAATTCCATGGGTTTAGCTACCGAACTAGTATTGACCAATGATATCTATGACAGTTACGGTTATGGCAACCCCGATATTTCCAGTATTAGAAATTTCCTTGCTGATTATTGGCACAGCACCAAACGCTTAAAAAATGTACTGTTTTTTGGGAAAGGAAGCTTTGACTACAAACATAAACTTGGCGGCAGACCTAATCTAGTCCCGACTTACAGCTCCCGAGTAAGTTTAAATCCACTGACAACCTACGGATCTGATGATTATTTTGGTTTTTTAGAAATTGGAGAGGGTGATTGGCTGGAAACACCGGAAGGGGACCATAAACTTAAAATTGGAGTCGGAAGGATCCCGGCCATCAATAGCAGAGAAGCAAAAATCGCTGTAGATAAAATCATCAGTTACCAAAATGGAAACCGAGGAGAGTGGAAAAAGAAACTTCTATTTATTGCAGATGATGGAGACAATAACGTTCACTTGAATGACTCAGAAAAACATACCGCTTTCCTATATGAACAGGCACCGGCATATGAACTTAGAAAACTATACTTGGACAATTTTCAACAAGAGGAAACCAACAATCTGCAAACAGCAACAGCAGCCAGAGAAACCCTTATTGAGGAAATAGAGGAAGGTGTTTTACTTCTAAATTATATTGGTCATGGAAACGAGCTTAATTTAACAGCTGAAGGGTTATTTAGTGTAAGTGATATTGAAGATTGGCCGGTGAGTACAAAATTTCCCATTATGGTTACTGCCACCTGTGAGTTTGGAAGACATGATAGTCCCTATATTCGCTCCGGGGCAGAGGAGCTTTTGCTGGCTGAGCAAAAGGGTGTCATCGCTATGCTTACCACCGGAAGACCGGTATTCAGCAGCATTAATTATGCATTAAACAAAGCATTCGTTGCTGCTGCCTTTACCCGGAATGAAGCCATCACCTTGGGTGAAATATTTAAAGAAACCAAAAACAATAGCTTAAACGGACCATTGAACCGTAATTTTTCACTGCTTGGAGACCCTTCACTAAAACTAGACATTCCCCTATATAAGGCAAGTGCAAAAGAATGGATAGAAGTGGACACCCAAATAACCACAGAGGAACTAAGTGGATTGAATCGGCTTGAATACAGTGGGAATATCGAAGACCCTATGACCGGTTCCCTTGTAAGTCAATTTGATGGCAGTTATGAAATAACCATTCATGGACCGGCGGAAGAAGTAGAAACTCTTGGAGATGAAAGCCCAAAAACCAACTATTTGGCCTATAATCAGCCTTTGTTCCGAGGAACCGGAGAAGTGGTTCAAGGTTTATTTAAAGGAGAAGTTTTACTTCCTTTTTTAGAGAATTTTTCCAATAGTGATTTTAGGATCAATCTATTTGCTATGGATGAGAGCCTCAATATAGAAGCTTTCGGTAGCACCAAGATTCCCTATCAAATAAAACCTATAGGGCATCAACCCGAAGAGGTCGGCCCTGAGATACAGTTATGGATAGCGGATAGTATAAAGAGTAAGACTAGCATCTCGTCTCGCAACGCCCCCATTTGGATTCAAGTATCGGATAATTCAGGCATACATACAATTGATGCAGCAGGTTTGACCCTTCAAATAAACGAAGGTGATCCAATTTCACTGATTGACCAATATCAAGCCATAGATGGGACCTATACTACCGGAAGGGTAAAAACCTGGGTTTATGAATTGAACGAAGGTGTTAACGATTTGGTCATTACAGCTAAAGACCAGTTGGGCAATAGCACAAAACAGCGAGAAAAGGTTGAGGTCCAAGGTAGTAAGCAACTAAAAATCGAAAATCTTTTGGTTTACCCAAACCCAGCTAGTGACCATGTTCATTTTAAGGTAATGCATAATCGCCTAGGAGAGACCCTTACTTTAGACCTTAGCATATTTTCTTTACAAGGAACTGAAATATTTTCTTATAAAGGACGTTTTCCAAAAGTTGAACGGTCAATAATAGACAGTCAATGGATATTTTTAAACAGTAATTCCAAAAATCTAATAAAAGGAACTTATCTTTACAATTTAAATTTATATTCTGAGGATGATGCAACTTCAGATATATTAGCAGGTAAAATCATTATTCAATGAAAGCAATTAAAAATAGTCTCCCCATTTTTACTTTTTTGTTGGCCTTCGGCTTCTTTCATGTCGAAACCAAAGCACAAAATTCCGTAGTCCTTTCCAGGCAAGACCCCAACAGGAGGGTGATCATTACGGCTGTTCCATTTTTAAACTTTGCGCCTGACAGTAGGCATTCTGCCATGGGAGACGTGGGAGTAGCGACTTCTCCGGATGCAAATTCCGCACATTGGAATGCAGGAAAACTGGCATTTATTGAGGATGATATGGGTTTTTCCCTGTCTTATTCTCCTTGGCTGGGTAGGCTAGTTCCTGATATGTCTCTCAATTATTTGACGGGTTACAAAAAAATAGATGATGTATCTGCTTTTGGCATAGACCTCCGATATTTCAATATGGGAGATATTGCTTTAACAGATGGTCAAGGTAATTCTTTGGGAGATTTTAGCCCCAGAGATATCGCCATAGGTGGTACTTATTCAAGAAAACTTTCAGATAACTTATCATTAGGGATCAGTGCAAG
>NZ_CAXBOC010000579.1:0-3239 GCF_963976465.1 uncultured Cyclobacterium sp.
ATGATGCGTTGGGAAAAAGATCACTTGCAATGGTTCCTCCTCCGGGATGGTAGGTGATTAGGCTTGTTTTATCAATTGCCCTAATGCCCAAGGCCATCTGCTCAATAATTTCCTCATCTTCTTGGTCTTCCGGGGCCCTGTCTCCACCTAAAACCCATACCAAGTGCGGGTATTTGGCAAAGCGCTTGGCCAATAATTCACCGTAAGTTCCGGCATTTTCTGGGGTGAAAATCTCGGGGCCGGTTCCCCATTTTTTATTGTATTTGTCTCCCCAGGTAGGTAGTAGGGCAAGGTATAGTCCCATTTCCTCCGCCAAGGCGACCACCTCTTCTACATGTTTGAAATATTCTTCATTGAGTTGGCAAGGGTCTAACTCCTTCAAGGGTAAATGCCCATTGGCATTGGGGCTGTTGAGCCCATCCAGTTCTGCCAAAATAACCGTTTGAATAATGGTAAAACCTTTATCAAGACGGTTTTGAAAGTAAAATTTGGTTTCTTCCAGTGACAACCTATGAAGCAATTCCCACGCAGTGTCTCCCAGCCAGAAGAAAGGACTTCCATCCTGATGAGTTAAAAACCTGCCATTAGGGCTTATTTTCAAGGGTTGTAAATTTGCTTTCATTCTAAGTGCTGCAACCAGTTAATGCAACTTTTTGGCCAGTCTTTTTGGGTGCCTTCTTTATTGATGGAGAGGGCATACCCATGTTTACCTAATGGGTACAAGTGCATCTCTGCAGGGATGTTCTTTTCTACCAATCCTTGATAAAACATCAAACTATGTTTGACCGGGACTCCGGTATCATCTTGGGAGTGGAAGATAAAGGTTGGTGGTGTGTCTGCTCTTATTTGTTCTTCATTGCTGAAATAACTGACCCATTTCGCTTCCGGGTTTTCACCGAGTAAATTGTTTCTTGAGCCTATATGTGTAAAGGTTTTATTGAAAGAAACGACAGGGTATCCAAGGATCATAAAATCAGGACGGCTTGATTGATGCAGTATGGGGTCATCGGCGCCGGGGTTTCCTGAATCAAAATGGGTGCCCAAAGTGGAGGCCAAATGACCACCGGCAGAAAAACCCATAATACCAATTTTATCCGGATCAATATTCCACTCTTCGGCATGATGTCTTACCAGCCTAATGGCTTGTTGGCCATCCGACATGGGGACCAAGTGAGGGCTTGTTTGAGTTACAGCTGAAGGCAGGCGGTATTTCAGCACAATGCCGGCAATGCCATGACTGTTGAGCCATTTGGCAATGTCTGTTCCTTCCCAATCATATGCTAAAATACCATATCCTCCACCGGGACAAATGATTACTGCTTGTCCTGTAGCAGAACTTTTGGCTGGTAAAAATACTTGAATTTGGGGGACTTGCACATTGCTAATTCGGGTAATTCCATCAACCTCGCTCACCTCTTTTACCTGAGAAACTTTCTGAAAGGGTATTTCTCCCGGATAAATGTCCATTATGATGGATTGATTTTGGGCAGATAAGGCTTCCATGATAAAAAAGAAACTTAGTACTAGAATAAACTGCTTCATTGAGCTTAAATGTTTTTATTATTTAAAAGCGTTTAGCATTAAGGCTGCCCCATAAGCTGAGCCTAGAGGGAAGTCTGAAAATTCGAGTTCATAACCTTCTAAAAGCGCATTTAAAAAACGGATAAAGACCTTGTTATGAACAAAACCACCATCAATATACACTTTTTTTATAGCTTTTGCACCTTTAGCGAGCATCAATGAGGCCACTTGCATTTTTACCAAACCAAAAATTAAATGGTGAAAAGCTTCTTCATATTCTGAAAAAGAGGAGATGTCCCAATTATTTTCAGGGAAGATTTCAGCCACTAAAGGGGTTCTTGCTATGGCATCAGGATAAAAAGTCCCGGAAACCTCTCCACTTAAAAGTTGGTTAACCAATTTTTCATTAGGTACGATATTTTTATAATATTTGGGCTCTTTACCAAAGGCTTTGTTCATTTTCTTGAGCTGATGATCCAGTTCATAGCCAAGGAAGAAGCGACTGGCCTTGACCGTTTTTCCATGAATGGATAAGAAATTCAAGCAGTCATTTTCTAATTCAGAAAATGACAGGTCTCTTTGGGGAAAAGGGTTTAGTGATATGCTCCAAGTACCCGTAGATATCAATAGGAATGGCTCTTTAATTTTAATTAAATAAGAAGCAAGCGCTGAAGAAGAGTCATGGATACCCACGCCAATTTTAACCTTTTGGCCACAGATCTCTTTTTCAAAGCTGTGCGTAGTGGGGACCTGGCGTGGAAGTTTATCCGCTATGCCTTCATCATAAACCCATTGGTGATAATCGCCCTTAGGAAAATCCCATAATTTGGTATGGCAACCAATGGAAGTAGGTTCACTTACAACCTCCCCGGTAAAAAGATAAGAGATGTATTGTGGAAGGTGTAGAGAATATTTGATTTTTTTAAATACTTCGGGCTTCTTTCTTTTGAGCCAGTAAAGCTGCAAACCTGAATTAAGCATACCTAAAGTTGGAGAGGCAGTGGTTTGATTGATGCTTTCCTCAGGGTATTTGCTGTAAAACTCCTTATGCACATCTTCAGGGAAGTCCTTAAGGTAATTGTAAATCGGGGTAACTGGCCTTCCGTCTTCTCCAATCGATACAAAAGTGGCCCCATAAGTAGAGAAATTCAATGCTTTGATTTCATATTGAGGATCTTGGCACAATTTCTCTACATTTTCTTTGGCCCACTTAGTAATTTTTTCCAAATCATCACATTCAAATCCGTCGTCATCTTTTATCGTTGGAAACTGTACATATTCTTCCTTGATTTCATTTAGATTTTCATCAAATAGAAAAAATTTCTTGTTCGTTTTTCCTATATCAAAAATGGCAGTTACCGGTATGGGCATTGTATTGTCGGATTATTTTGAATGGATTGATTTAAATTAAAGGCCGGTGGCAAGTGTTTTGGCACCTCTTTCCTTGACCAATTGCTTTCTTACAGCCAAGTCTCTGTAAATTTCTACCGGTGACAGGGCCGCATTTGCCTGAAGTCTGGCTTCCGCAATTAGAGGTCTTAAGTCTGTACGGAAAGCATTTTGTAAAATTTCTTGGGCCAATACCGCATCATTAGATTCGCGGGCATTTTCCAAGGCATTTCTGTCCACAGTTAAGGCTTGGGCATAGGCCAACTGGATGGCTTCAACCGATTGGAGTAAGTCCTCCATTGGGTCTTTTAAGTTGTGGCTTGCATCGA
>NZ_CAXBOC010000580.1:0-3230 GCF_963976465.1 uncultured Cyclobacterium sp.
CTCTAATAGCTCCCTGCCCTTTTTTCAATATGCTGCAGCCATGAAGCTATTTAGGTATCAGCTCAACGATCTTTACAGAATGGATAAGGAGCGTTATAAGGAATTTTTGGCCCAAATACCTGAGTCTATTAAAAAAGATATAAGAGGAATTCAAGCAAGCAACCGGAAAATAGTTCCCTTTTCTTCGGATTTTAGTAGAAAATCCAACGATTTGTATTTAAAATCTCAGGGAGTAAAGGCAGGAGTAAAAAGTTATGCACAACTTCCCATGCTCGTCTATTCATGGAATCTCACGAAATAAAACCTCATTTATATATTATAGGCAAAGCTTACAGTTGCAGGAAATGCATGATAAGCAGGTGATTGAAAGTATACAAATATTTAGTTTTTATGCGTAATTAAGTTATCAGTTTATCCTTCATTGAAATAAAAGACTAATTGATCCCTGTAGGTATCACTAGTTTGAAGGTTGAACCAACCCCTTCAGTGCTTTGCACTTCCAATTTCCCACTAAGCTTGTGGGCACTTTGGAAACACATGTGAAGCCCCATTCCCGTTCCTTTCTCCTGCTCGGTACCGTAAGTAGATTTTATATCTTGTTCGAAGATATTTTTTAAACGTTTGGGAGAAATCCCAACACCATTGTCCGTTATCTGAAGGGTCAATTGTTCTTCTTGAGAATAAATATCAACAATAACATGTCCTCCTGAAGGGGTGAACTTTATGGCATTTTGAACCAAATTCCTAACAATCAGGAGCAGTCTATCTGTCTCTAAATTCAATAAGGGATTTTCATGATAATTGACCTCTAATTCTATACTTTTTTGTTTGGCTATCACCCTTAAGATCTCTACTGTATCTTCGATCAGGTCTTTAATTTTTATTTTCTTTTCCTTTCTAGAGGCATTTTTTATTTCAAAAGAAGACCATTCCAATATATCTTCCATCATTTTATAGGTGTTTTTAGTCGATTTCAGTAATTCTTTTCGTAAGAATTTAATCTCTTCCTCAGTAAGGTCTCCTGAATTAATTAACTCTAAGGTTTGGATGATGGATTGAAGAGGATTTTTTAAATCATGGGAAATAATGGCTATGATTCTGTCTTTTTGGTTATTGGTTTGTTTTAGGTCTTTGTTTATTTTCAATAATGCCACTGTTTTTTCTTTCACTTTTCGTTTCTGGTTCAAAATAAAACGTTTTAAAGCAAACATTATCATGGTAACTCCAAGAATAGAAGCACTATAGGTAAGCAAATGATCCGTTAAAATTTCAAACCGGCTATTATAATTTTCAGGGATCAGTTCCCCATAGTATAACCCAAAGCAATAAAGTAAAAAATAAAACAGTACATTCAAGGTACTCCAGAACGTATAATGCTTTGTATTCACTATAGTAAGAATCAACAAATGAATCAAAGAAAGGATATAAAAAGTAGGGCCAATTATACCATCATTGTGAAAGAAATTGAAGAGTAAAATTGGATAGGTACTAAAACTCGCCAAATAAAATGCTGTTTTAAAGGCATGCTTTACCCTCAAAAGATAAATAAATACAGAAAGGCTGACCACAACTATTAAACAAAGTTTGACCAAACTATAGTTTTGTAACCATTAGTTGATGATCGCCAGAAAAAGAGCAAAACCTATTAAAATAACCAAGGCAACATTAAAAACTTGTATTTCCAGGGATGGACTCTTATCCCAGAAAAACAAATTCTTACCCTGCTTTTTTAACTTTGACAAAAATCCTTTTTTCAAAATTGATTAATTAAAATATTTCCCCTTATCCAAAAACCTTTACAAACTTAAATAGGTCACTATCAAACAATCCTTTGTCACTCAATTTTAAATGGGGGATTACCAATAAGCCCATAAAACTCAAGGTCATAAAAGGTGACTGTAAACCACTGCCAAATTCTTTTGCCAATCTATCTACCTCAATGTAACTACTTGCAACCGAAAATCCATCTGAATTACTCATCAATCCTGCTACAGGCAAGTTCAAAACCTTGCTTCCTTTGGGGCCTACAGCTGATAACCCTCCCTTTTCCTTGATAATTAAGTTGGCAGCTTCAGCCATCAGACTATCGCTTGTGCCCACTACTATGATATTATGTGAGTCATGGGCAACAGATGATCCAATGGCTCCATCTTTTAACCCAAAATTTTTAACCAAAGCTACCGCCGGTTTGACATCAGGCAGGTACCTATTGATGATGGCAATTTTTAGGATATCATTATTAATATCCACCCTAACTTTTCCATCTTTTTCAGGCACTACACAGTCAATCGTTCCGGTGATCAATTGAGAATCCTCCACCACTATCACTTTAGCCTTTCCCCCCTGATGATCCATTTCAAAATCATTGGCAGCAACCGGACAGGCTTTAAAATTATTGATCGGCTCCGTTTTGGTAGACATAATTTTACTTTTCCCTTCTTTGGCTACCAAAATTCCTGAGATATAAGTTTCTAAAACATTGAAATTAATCAAATCTTTCACCACTATAAAATCAGCAGGGTCATGGGGTCTTAATCTACCTACTCCAATATTATAATGCTGAACAGGAGTAATACAGCAAGCCCTTAGCACATTAAAAAGATCTTTCCCTTTATCAATAGCTCTAGCCGCCAACTGATTGATATGTCCTAACAACAGGCTATCGGGATGTTTATCATCTGAACAGAACATTATTTGATCCGGAAATTCATCGATCAAATCTATCAAAGCATCAAAGTTTTTCGCAGCACTTCCCTCCCTAATGGCTATTTTCATGCCTTTTTTGGCTTTAAAGCGAGCCTCTTCCAAAGTTACACATTCATGATCTGTAGAAATACCTGCTTTAATATAATTTGCTGCCTCTTCACCTACTAGTGCCGGCGCATGTCCATCTACAGGTTTACCAATTTTTTTTGCCAATTCAATTTTCCGGAGTACCTCATCGTCTCCCGAAAGCACTCCGGGCCAATTCATCATCTCAGCCAAATAATGAATATCTTTTCGTTTTAAAAGTTTGGCAATGTCGACGCTATTGATTGAGGCACCAGCTGTTTCAAACGGGGTTGCCGGCACACAGGATGGTGCGCCAAAAAAGAACTTGAATGGGGAATGATCACCATTTTCAATCATGAATTCCACTCCTTCAATCCCACAAACATTGGCAATTTCATGGGGATCAGATACAGTGGCTACCGTTCCATGAGTACTTGACAGGCGCGCAAATTCTGTAG
>NZ_CAXBOC010000581.1:0-3221 GCF_963976465.1 uncultured Cyclobacterium sp.
GGTACGATGATAGTTTAATATTTCAGCTCCGTGACGTATCCCAAAATCTTCGCAACCACTTTTATATGGATTGAAGGTAGAGACTTCTTGTTTACATTCAGCGATTAGTATTTTTAACATAAGTAGCTAATTTAAAACTTCGAGTTCTGCGTGTTCAGCTTTATAATCTTTAGGAAAAAGCATTTTGATTCCAACAATCAGTGCTATACCAGCGAACATATAGGCAATAGCTGTCAGTGAGAGTAATCCGTCAATACCGCCGAATAATGTGGCAAAGCCGGACATAATTGCACCGAAGAAATTTAGGAAACCTACAGCAGATGCTCTCGTATCTACTGCCACGACATCAAAGGCCGCAGGAAAGATATTCCCCATCATAAATCCGCTGAACAACCCAAATCCCATTGCTGCGATACGTGTTGTAGTGAGCGTATCACTACTACCGAGTGCATGCAGAAATGGGGCACACAGTATTAAACTGGCAGTAAGCAACCATAGTCGCGAAGCTTTAGTGTAGCGATACATGGCATCAGCAATCACACCTCCTCCAAGAAGACCGATAAGAGTTGGACCTTGTATAAAAATTGTTGCATTTAGTGCCGCACCTGATTGATTAAGAAAGAACTTGTCATGAAGAAAGGTAGGAAACCAACCGTACAGCAACCATAATCCAAAGACGAATATTGGAAAAACTACGCAAAGTAGTAAAAATGTTTTCACTTTAAATAATACTCGAAATCCCGGTATTTTAGTGGTCTTAATGACTTGAACAGGTTTGTTTTCCTCCACATTGCGTAGAAATAGGAAATAGGGTATTGTATAAAGTAGTCCAACAACTCCAAGCACTAAAAAAGCATTACGCCATTGGCCTTGATCTGCCATCCAACCTCCATACCAGCTACCCGCCACCGTACCAAAAATCTGTGCCGTGGTCAGGATTGCGATGGCTCTGGATCGGAGTGAAGGTGGATGCTTCCGAAACACCCATCATCGCACGCAGGCTCAATATAATCAGAGCAGATCCCGCAAAACCCGTGGCAATTGTGACAAGGCTCCATAAAATTAGGCTGAGTATAACAAGTAATCGTTTTGAGAATCGGTCAGCAAGATAGCCTGCGATTGGACAGCAAAATGCATATACCCACAAAAAAATAGCACCTACGAGACCAAGTTGTTTGTTCGTCATGTTAAGATCCACTTCCAAAGAAGGGAACATCGAAAATATTGCTTGCCGGTCAGAATAATTTAGGAAATACGCTACCCACATAAATGCAACGAGTAGCGAGGCTTGACGTGTGGATACCATTGAGCCTTTGGTCATTGTCTAAGTCGTTTTTTTTAATTTGTTTGACGGATGAACTTCTGTACTATTTGATTGGATTATATAATTCCTCGAAATACCTGATAGCCTCAATGACATCAGGCAGATTGTTTTCCATTTTATGTTCGCATTCAACATGAACGATACCATTGAAACGCTGACGTTTTAATTCATCCACAACTGAGGGGAAATCAATAACACCTGTACCTACGATCACATCAATCGCTTCAGTGTTATTTGACTCGTGTATATCTTTTAAGTGAACTCCTAATATATGTCCTTCCAATTTCTTCAGACACTCTGAAGGGTTCAATCCACTTCTTGCCCAATGCCCTAAATCTGCACAGACTCCAAAGTTTGGATGATTTTTTAAAGCCTTGAGTACGGAATCAGGATGCCAATAGATGCTTTTTCCTTTGGCATGCTCATGAATTGCTATTTTAATTTGGTATAATCCAGCAAGGCTGTCAAGCATATCCCATGATTCCTTTTCAGGTTCACAAACAAGGTATTGCATTTTCATTTTTTTAGCCAGCTCAAAATAATATTTCCAGTCATCTTCATTTTTAGCCCCGCTAACATACATCGATTGCATTTTAATATTTTTTTTCTTCAGCATTTGCCTCATGTTGCCAATATCCTCTTCAGACATGGACGACATGCTATTTTCATTGAATTCCTTCCCGAGTTTATGAAAGGAAAATCCCTCAACATAATTAACTCCTGCACTATCTGCCTTTTCAATGGCATCAGCAAAGGAAAACCGGTTGAAGGAATATAAAGCCACTCCCATTTGCAAATCGGCATTTTGATTCTCATTTTTTTTTGAATTTCCACTGCATCCAATTAAAGCAACTGCGAGAAAATATAAATACCAGAGATGATTCTTAAGTGTTATCATAATTTTATTCTTTAACATCATTTATAATTAGTGGCTTTTGACTATTCTTAGTTTTATTTCCCGAAGGTCTAATAATGCACCTTTGTCAAAATGTTTATTTGCCCTAAACACTATTTTCTGACGGCCTGCCCTGAGATTAATCGAACCTACCTTTTCTACCTTGAACGTTTCCCATGATCCGCTAGGTGCCACCATTCCGGTCAATTTTTGACCTTTTGCTTGTAGAAGAAATTCCTTTCCCGCTTCTTCATCTGAAACGGACCATTCAAGGATTACTTCATAGTTGCCCGACTTTTCCACGTCCACATGCCAATCTACTCTATCTTCTGAAGTAAACCACCCAAAGGCTGCCCATTCGGGCATATATTTAATTTCCGGTCCTTGGGCATTGCCCTTCCTGGCAGTGAGCCTTAATGAGCCATCTGCATCCGATTGAACTAATTCAGGCCTATTTACGATATCAGTCTTGGCTTTGTAAGTTTTAATGCTCCGCATCTCACCTTGCAAATATCCCAAAACAGACTCCTTTAAATCACGCTCTCCAGATGAAGTATAAGGGGACACCACCTCTACCTCGTATCCTCCATGTTGAAATGCTTTTTCTGTTGGAAGATACCCCAGCCATCCGTTGGTATAGCCGTAGTAAAAAGTATAGGGAAAAGGAGAGCGATCACGAATTTCATTGGAAATTTCGCAAAACAGCTCAACAGGCAAACTCCAGATCGCAACATCCTCATTAATCTTTAAGAATCGTACCGGGAGTCTTACCAAATTAGCTCCGAATTTTGTTGTTCGGGTATATTTATCCAGATTAGAAGGCCATCCCAAATTGGCTTTTCGGGGTGTTTCTAGAGTCAATGAACTAGTAAATAATTTTACTTTATCGGTAGTAGATACAATTTTTTTATTAGCCTCAAGAATCTTATCCCCTAATAACAATTTGAATTGATTTAAGTACCCCGATCCGGTATTTGGATAAATACTGTAAATAGGAGCAAT
>NZ_CAXBOC010000582.1:0-3220 GCF_963976465.1 uncultured Cyclobacterium sp.
CTCGTAAAGAGTTTTCAGCTTACGAGGCCATCCATGAAGCAGGTGTAAGGCGTTTTAGACCTATTATTTTAACAACCTTGACCACTTTTGGGGGATTGACCCCAATCATTCTTGAAACTTCTAGTCAGGCATTTCAGCTAATTCCGATGGCCATTTCATTAGGCTTTGGAATCATTTTCGCCACGGCCATTATTTTGGTTATTGTTCCGAGTCTATATATGATCTTTGAAGATTTGAGAGAAGCTGTAAAGCCCCAAGAAAAAAACAAAAATCTGGCTTAATTAAGCAGTTAATATGTGATTAATCTTCTTTCTCACCAGCAATTAATTTTAAAGTCTAGGCATTTTGGGGCAAAGGTTTCCTGCTAATCAGTGCCCAAAGGGGTTTTCCGTTTTCAGAAGCCCTGGCACCAATTGAAATGAGGAGACTTTTGGTAGTGTCTTCATCTGCTCCAATTACATGTTGTAGTGTCTGCAGATCTCGCCATTCATGAGCATCATCTGATAACATTTTCAAAAGTAAATCTTTCCTCGCTTTGTCTTTTCTGGCGGCAGCCTTTTCTTTTAAAAAATGTGCCAACCAAGTTCCTGCTAGGGTCGATAAGGACCCTATTACTACTCCCGAAAAACCGATAAAAGCAATCCATATATTTTCGGACATATATTTATTCTATTGGTTATCTACATTTTAAAATACATTTTTTTAACTACTGTACCAACATTTTATTCAAAACTATTTCGGAATCTATAAAAATTGAATGTTCAATTTCACTATTATTTACTAATACAATCACCAGTGGTTTGGTATAAATCCTTAGCTGGTTTTGAAATATAAAATGATTCGTTTTCAGTTTACCGAAATTAGGTGAAGAAATATAAATGGTGGTAAAACCTCCAGAAAATCCCTTCCTTAAAGAAATTTATTAAAAAAAATTAGTCTTTAGATACTGAACTAGATGTATTTTAAGGCGCTCTTTTTCAATATCTTAATCAAAATAAATTATGAACCCCAGGGGTATTTAATTTGCGGAATTTATAAAAAAGTTAAAAATAAATTAAACCTAGAGAGGGATGACTACTCAACCTGCGTCTAAAGAAGAAAATAAAAAAACAATAAATGAAAAAGATATTCATAATGCTCGCAATGGTTGCTTTTACTTCAATGGCTTATGCTCAAGTAAAGAGACCTGAACCTCCAACAACAGATGAAATCATAGAGATGGCTACCAAAGAACTGGGCTTATCCGATGAGCAGGTAATCGAATGGAAAAGCATTCACGAAAAATATGCTGATGTCATGAAGTCCCGAAAAATGGCCAAAGAAGCAAGGGCAAAAATCGATAATGAATTGCAGGCCACTTTAACTGGAAACCAGCTGGAAACTTATTTAGAAATAAAGAAAGAAAGAGAAAACCAACGACCAGCTAGGAGACCTCGGGAATAATGAGATTTAATTCATCTTTAATGAAAGGTCACCATTACTTCTTTCATTCAGCAACAAGAAATTGATGCAGTATTGTTTGAACTCAAATTTGACTAAAATGAAAAAAATGAAAATAAAACCCTTATTAGGGTATTCAAAATACCTGTATTTATTGCCTTTACTATTTGCTTTAGCTTCTTGCGTGGATGAAGTTAAGGATATTGTTGATGGGGAGGAAGAGGAAGTTGAGCTGATCATTGATGATACTGATTTTGAAGCTATTGACTGGACCACAGGTACACATAGCAATGATGCAGCCCCTGATTTTGATGAAGTATTCAATGATCAAGCGGTAAAAAGGCTGGATATTGTTATCACTGAAGATCGCTGGCAAACCATGCTAGGGGATATGACCAATATATATGGCACCTTTGGTTCTCGTGGTGGGGGAGGTGGTCCCGGTGGGGGCGGTGGTCCCGGAGGTGGTGGATTTGGTGGAGGTGCAGGCAATTTTCCAGATGAAGACCCTGTTTTTGTACCTGCTGAAGTATATTATGAAGGGAAAGAATGGTACCGGGTAGGCCTCCGCTTTAAAGGCAATTCAAGTTTACAAAGTAGTTGGCAATCAGGCATATTAAAGTTGTCCTTTAAACTAGATTTTGATGAATTTGAGGATGATTATCCACAAATAAAAAACCAACGCTTTTATGGTTTCAAGAAGTTAAGTTTGAAGAACAACTACAACGATAAATCCATGCTGAGAGAAAAGGTGGCGACCGAGATTTTTCGAGATGCAGGATTAGTTGCTTCACATACGGCCTTTTATACCGTATATGTTGACTATGGAGATGGACCGATTTATTTTGGATTGTATACCATGGTAGAGGAGGTAGATGATACCCTCATTGATACCCAATACGCTGATAACGATGGCAACTTATACAAACCTGATGGTGATGCAGCCAGTTTTGCTTATGGGACTTACGATGAAGATGAATATGTGAAAAAGACCAATGAAGACGAGGCTGATTTCTCCGATGTAGAAAGTTTATTGACCGTATTGCATGATGCTTCCAGAACTTCTGATCCGGCCATCTGGAGATCAAATCTTGAGGAAGTGTTTGATACCGATGTTTTTCTTAAGTACCTGGCGGTTAATACCATCATTCAAAATTGGGATACTTATGGACGGATGACGCATAATTATTATTTGTACAATGATCCGGACACTGATAAATTGAACTGGATTCCTTGGGACCATAATGAGGCCCTTCAAAGTGGAAACCAGCAGGGAAGTTTACCATTAAATTTCTCCGGCCTGAATGCCTCCGGTTGGCCATTGATAGGTTATTTGTATGCAGACGAGGTATATAAGGCAAAATATGATGCCTATGTAGCAGAAGTTATCAATGGAGCATTCAATACCAGTACGGTACAAGCAAAATATACCACTTATGCTGCTTTAGTAGAACAATATGCCACCAGTGAAATCAATGGCTATACCTTCTTGAATAGCAGTGGGGACTTTCAAAATGCAGTAAGCACCTTAATGTCCCATGCCACATCCAGAGCAAATGCGGTAAGTAATTACCTTAATGATTAAAAAAATAGTTAATTCAAATATTTAATACCCGATTATAGTTAGTAAGTAAGTTTAGGTTGTTTATGTTCACCAGTACCGGGAGAAGTGATTGCTTTGAAAAACTTCTTCAGGTGCTGGTTTTTTTGTTGTCATGGAATAATTAAAACCGGATGATGCAACAGGATCTCCTGAGCTTTCTCGGGGATAGTTGGAATC
>NZ_CAXBOC010000583.1:0-3186 GCF_963976465.1 uncultured Cyclobacterium sp.
AATTCAGCGAAAAAAATCACACCATTCGGAGGTTTTGTTTTTTTTATAATTCTTTTTGTTTCCGGTCTTTCTGATCTGGTTAATAAACATATGGGCATTATGAGGAATACCTTCTGCCTCTCATATAGTGATATTTTGCCAATCACCTGGCTATATACCTTAACGGTTGTGACTGTTAAGAGGATATCAATGACCATCTGAAGAAATATCTTTAGAAGGTAAAGGGAATGCATGTATGTAGTGATGATACCATTCTAAGGGGGTTTAAGGAACTGGCTACGGATACTTGGACCTGGATTGTCTCCTATGTGTTGACGAAATAATTGCACTCTGAATATATAAATTTCGATTATGATAAAAAATGTAATATAAGATGATGATTAGAAATGAGTATGGTTTAAATGATAGAATGGTTAAGAGATGGAAGCGAGAATACTTGGATAAATCAGATTATTTTGATGAAAAATGGGAAGTTGGTCCAGAAGTACAATCGCTTAAAGATTAGAGAAAAGAGTTAAGTAAAATCACCTTAGATTGTGATATACAAAAAAATACAGTAATCATCCCTGTCTGCTGACAGGCAGGTTTGCCAAGAGTGACATATGAGATACAATTTCCTTTAAAAAATCGAAGTATTTATTCTGGTGAGAAAATTTTTAGAAAAATGAGAGTCAGTATAAACACCTACTATTTCTGATTTAAGACAAAAGAATTCAAGCATTTCACCACCTTGGGGGCAATGGCAAGAGCAAACCTGATAAAATAAGGCTGCTTTCAAACGATTCTCAAAATAAACCAGCTAAGCAAACTGAAAGTAATCTGGAAGTAGTACAACTGGATATCTTCGCAATCGAGCAAGGGCATGTTTTCATGAAAAAGGGAAAATCGACCTAGAATCGCTCAAATCAAAGTAATTTTAAACTTGAATAAAATTACTTGGACGAATCTATCCTTTTTTATAAATTATTTAGAATGAAATAATTAGTTTTTCCTGTAGAAAGATGTTTTTTTCAAGGGAAAAATAAAGGTAATTTTCAATTATTTCATCTTTTTAACATTTTATATGACTTTATTACTAAAAAATATTTATATTTAAAATAATTTGAATTTTATAATAAACAACATATATTGCTAATAGTTTTAGTTTTTCACATAACTATGAACTAGCACTGTGAGTGATGGCAGCGTAGCTATTTGAGTTGTGTGTTTGTAAATTAATTTCATAAAGAAAAAATCATTAAGTCATTTTAACCATAATTATAATGAATACATTCAGGTGGAATCGTAGCACCAATTATAATAAGTTAAATTAAATCTTCCATAATTATTATTTCAAAGAAATTTATCCTTCTTACTTATGAGGGGCTTTTTAATAAACAAATCTAGAGGGGCCATGGTAAAGTCTATAAATGAAATTAATGCCATTATATAATTTTAGAATCCGTACCAAATGAATAATTGTTTCAACACTTCCAAAAGAATCCTCGAATTGCTGAAAATTCGCTTTACTAATAACTACCTAAAGGAAGAAATCCTTACCCATCCGCAATTCCCCAGTTTGCTGACCCTTTCGGATGTGTTGGAAAAGTACCATATCAGCACACTTCCCCTTAAGATCGGAAAAGAGAAGCTGGATCAGATTCCCATGCCCTGTATCGTGCAGGTCCGGGTACAGGGAAAGGAATATTTCCAAACCCTTTCCCATATCGCTGGAGACATTTTTTCCGGATATGATGAAATGGGGAAGGGATTTAAAGTAAGCAGGGAGGATTTTCTGAATTCATGGACCGGGGTGGTTTTGGCGGTAGAAAAAAGCGACCACGCAGTGGAACCGAGAATTGAAGTACGCCTTCAAAAAGTGAAAATACAGGCCTTCCTGACAGGCGGTCTGGTCCTGTGCGCTTTAATTGCAGTAGGTTTCGGATGGAATGACCTGATGGAAACCAGGTACGGACTTGCCGCAGCAGGCTTACTGCTGCTGAAGCTGAGCGGTATGGGTATTTCGGGATTGATTTTATGGCAAGAAATTGACAAAGATAATCCGTTGGTTCAAAAATTTTGCAATGGGGGAGGGAAAACGGACTGCAATACGGTATTAGATACTAAAGCTCTCAAGTTTGCGGATGGGGCTATTAGTCCCGGTTCCCTAGCCTTTGCTTACTTCTTTGGAGGCGCCCTGATGCTACTAACCCAATTATCTTCCCTAAGATTATTACCCACCTTTGCTTGGCTAAGTCT
Source organism: uncultured Cyclobacterium sp. (assembly GCF_963976465.1). Classification (NCBI taxonomy): domain Bacteria; kingdom Pseudomonadati; phylum Bacteroidota; class Cytophagia; order Cytophagales; family Cyclobacteriaceae; genus Cyclobacterium; species uncultured Cyclobacterium sp. Next base: position 2,239 of record NZ_CAXBOC010000583.1, read on the forward strand.
GGCAACGCTTCCGGTCGTGGGGATATCTTTTTATTACCAGGCATTCAAGATAAAGAAATGGTGCCGGATATGCCTGATCCTACTTGCTGCCTTGCTTCTGGAAATGACATTGGCATGGGCGCAGCAGTTATTTCAGCATCCGATAGACTTACCGGCGATTGCTGCTTTTGCTTTTCTTTTTATTGGCATTCTTTTGGGATGGATTTATCTGAAACCGATGCTGGAGGCAAAAGATCTTCTTTTTACTTACAAGAGAAACCTGAAAAAATTAAAAAGCGATCCGGTAATTTTTGACAGCCTACTTTCCCGCTCAAAGAAGTTAAGCCATCCAACCTGGGATCTGGGTATACTATTAAAAAACGAATCCGCCAGGTATCAAGTCATCAAGGTTTGTAATCCCTATTGTGGACCCTGTTCCGAGGCACATCCGGAATTAGAGGGTTTGGTGGAAGATGGAACCATTGACTTACAGATCATATTTTTTCCCAATGGCAGCATGGATGATCACCATGCAAAAACCATCAGCCATTTAATGGCAATAAACAGCAAAGGGGACCCCAAGGTAACGAAGAAAGCATTAGATATCTGGTATACTGCCGAAAAAAAGGACTATGAGGTTTTTGCCGGGCAGTATCCCATGAATGGAGAACTTGACCAACAGCAGGAAAAACTTCTGGCCATGAAGATCTGGTGTGAAAGGAAGGAATCACCCATACACCGACTATTTTTATCAATGGACATGAATTGCCAAAAGAATACCGAATTGCAGACCTCAAGGAAATAAATGCCTACAAGTAGGTAAATATAAATATTCTATCGCGATGAATGGGCACAAATCCCGGGTGTCCTTAGCTGGTCCGGGGAAATAATAAACTTTATTTATCAAAAGCAAAATGAAAAAGTTGAATTTAGAAAGATTAAAGTTGACAGCAAAGGATGTGTTGCAAC
>NZ_CAXBOC010000584.1:0-3184 GCF_963976465.1 uncultured Cyclobacterium sp.
CTATCTCCAATGGTTCATATTTGCTATAATAGCTTTCTGCCCCTGCGATAATTGGGCTTATCTTTATTTCTCGGCTATCGCCAATAAAATCGAACATGATTTCGTCGTATTGGTTATTGATGAACCAGGTTTCATTATATTTTCCCGTAACATTGGTCATCACTTTTTTGTTTCCGTATTCCCCAGGTTTAAGTTTGATAATCATCCGGTATCTTTGTCCGGCCTCTGGATTGAATTGCAAAACCAGAAACCTCATTTCCGGAAGAAACCCTGGTGCTCCATTGTTTACTCGCGGATAATATTTGTTTTCTGGATACACACTGATGTATCTGGGGGACTGCTCAAATTTTCCAAAATATGACACTACCTTCATATCCTTGTCCGTCATTCGTCCAGGTTTGATTTCCCAAGATTTGTTGAATTTAAGTTTCAAAAGGGCTGATCGATCATAGGTCGTTGCTGGAAGTTTGGCAATTTGCTCTGCGTTAAGGCCTTGAAATTTCTTAACTTCTATTCTTTGGGGCTTGGCAATGGTCTTGGTGCTTAAGTCTATTTTTTGGGTCTTTGAAATGTCAATACTTGTTTTCTTGGGCAGCTTTTGGGCATGTAGCGCACATAGTCCCATTAACATTGTAATTAATGCCATTTTTACTGTTGCTTTCATAATGATGGTGAGTTAAAATTTTTGTTTGCATTATTGATTTTTATTTCCTCCTTGGACTATTCTTTAGAGAAATGTGTGCTTTTGATGACGTTATTTTTATTAATGATCTTTAGCTTGTATTTTCCCTTTTCCAATTTGTTCACGTTCAAATAGATCTCATATCGGGGAACTTCATCAAGTATGCCTTCATACCTCTTTTTCTTCATGGTGATATGAAGTGTTTTGTGTTAGTCAATCGGTAAGGTTGAATGAATTTATTGTGTGTTAATCATTCAACTCTGGAGCAAACATAATGGTGTGAGGGGGGAGGGGCTATGAATTATGTATCAAAGCCTATGAAATATGTAACAGGGCACGAAAACCTTTGCCCGAAAAGGACTTAAGAAGATTGGTTTTTACTGAATTCAGAGGGGGAGGTTCCATAAGTTTCCCTAAAACACTTTGTAAAGTAGGAATGATCGTTAAAGCCGACCTGATAGCCAATTTCAGAGATATTGACATCACTTTTTTGTAGTAGCGAAGCTGCCAATTTTAACCTTTGGCCGCGAATAAATTCCGTAGTGGTCTGTCCCGTGAGCGCTTTTAACTTTCGGTGCAGTTGCATTCTGCTCATACCCAAAGCTTTTGCAAAATCTTTTGAATTAAAGTCTGACGCCACCAAATGATTGTCCAAAACATTTTGAAGAGATGCTAGGAAGCGTTCATCATAAGAACTGATGGAGATATCCTTTGGGGTTAAAATGACCTCTTGACTAAAACGCTCTTGTAGTTTTCTACGACTTTCCAATAAGTTTTTTACAGTCTGTTTTAAAATTTTGTTGTTGAACGGTTTGGTCAGGTAGGCATCGGCACCTGTTTCCAATCCTGCCAGTCTATTCTCATCACCGGCCTTGGCGGTGAGCATTAGAATGGGAATGTGGGACGTAGTGTCATTGGTCTTACAATTTTCGGTCAATTTCAGTCCGCCCTCCTCGGGCATCATCAGATCGGTTATTATAAGATCGGGTACATGCTTCAGCGCTTTTTGAAAACCTATGCTTCCATTAGCGGCCGTAACAATATTGAATTCAGTATCAAAAATAGAGGAAACATAGGAGCGTAAATCTTCATTATCATCCACAATCAATATAATGTCCCGACTCTCATTGCTTTCTATGATCGATGCTTTACTTTCATCTTCAACGGTATCCATATTTTCTTGATAGGCTTCCTCCAAAGGTTTTGGTATAGAATCCTTCCTCTTTTCTTCGCTTGAGTATTGGGTCTCAAGAATTGGGATCTCTATATGAAAAGAAACACTATTGGCACTGCTTTCGGCCTCAATGTTCCCTTTGTGCAACTCGACAAGTTCTTTGGTGAGTGCCAGTCCAATACCTGTGCCTCTTTTATTGCTGTGAATTTGGTGAAACCGGTTGAATATTTCCTTCAATTCTTTCTTTGTTAGTGAGACACCTGTATTTTTTACTGATAATGAGAGGTTGCCCTGTGCTATTTCCGCCTCAAAATTTATCTGGGCATTTTGTGGACTGTATTTTAGTGCATTGCCCATAAGATTACCAACAACTTTCTGAAGTATATCAGTATCAAACCAATAATGATTTTCATCTATGGAGATTTTAATTTGGAGGCGTTGGGACTTTTTTTGGGCGCTGAACAGAAACGACTCTGCCTGGGATTTCAAAAAAGTAGACAATAATGCTTTGCTGACATTCAGTTTGTAAAAACCTGACTTAAGTTTAGATAGGTCCAGCAACTGGTCGACCAAAGTGGCGAGCTGTTGGGTGTTCTTTTTGGCAATGGTCAGGTTCCGTCTATCTTCTTGGCTTAGTCCTGCACGCTCCAGTTGCTGTTCTACCGGGCCCTGTATCAAAGACAAAGGTGTGCGCAGCTCATGGGATATATTGGCAAAGAAATTTGATTTGGCCACATCCAGCTCTCTTAATTTTTTGTTCGTTTTTTGATGGTTACGATAAAGCACAAAGAGAAACAATCCTGCTAAAGATGTTAAACCTAGTCCTCCCAAAAAAAGATTGCGCTGGTTCCTTTTTTGCTGTTCGGCAAGTTCATTTTGTGATTTTAATAGCGCAATTTCTTGCTCCCTTTTTTGTGTTTGATATTTGGCTTCCAGGTCCAATGCAAGACTTTTCTGCTTGCGGACCTCCAGAGAATCTTGGTGAACCAATGATAGTCTGTAGAATTTGACTGCTTGCTCAAAGTCTCCGGTTCTTCCGTAAGATTCTGCAAGGCTTTTGGTGACTCCTAGCAAAATACCGCTAGAACCGGCATCGGACTGTTCAAAATAGTCATACGCCTCTTCCAAATATGGGATGGCCTCTTTATAGCTGTTAATTCTTTGAAGAAACCCTGCGTAGACCCTATTGGCATTTGCAATTTGATGCGGGTCTCCTGTGCCGGTGAGAAGGGTAAGTCTTTTTTTATAATAGGCATCGGCTTGATCATAATTTTTTAGGTCCGTCTCTATAATACCCAAAGACCAATAAATGTTAGCTACGTTTTCAA
>NZ_CAXBOC010000585.1:0-3177 GCF_963976465.1 uncultured Cyclobacterium sp.
TGTCTTCTTTCAGAAAAGCTATTTTGCCTATCGGAGCAGCTATTGGCGGCATGGTCGTTCCGGCACTCATTTACCTCATCTTCAATTTAAATACCCCTACAGAGCACGGCTGGGGTATCCCCATGGCTACAGACATTGCTTTTGCCATTGGAGTGCTTTCATTATTGGGAGATCGTGTACCGGCAGGGCTCAAAGTTTTTTTGGTAGCACTAGCCATAGTTGATGACCTTGGTGCCGTACTCATCATTGCTATTTTCTATACTTCCGGTATTTCTTATGTGGATTTACTTCACGGTGTACTGTTCATACTGCTATTGGTTGGCGGTAATTATATTGGAGTTCGTAAAGCCTGGTTTTATGCACTTATCGGGATTGGAGGTGTTTGGCTGGCATTTTTCTTCTCAGGAGTACATCCTACGATTGCAGGTATTCTCACTGCTTTTACGATTCCCGGCAGGGTCAAAATCAAGGAAGAGGATTACCTGAAAAACCTTCAAAAGCTTCATCTAAAATTTTTAGAAACAAAAGCCATCAAGGGCAATTTCATCTCGGAAGAACAACTTGGGATTTTGGAAGAAATCAAACAAAAATCAGATGACGCGGAAACTCCTTTGCAAAAGATAGAGCATCACCTGGCGCCCATAGTAGGGTTTTTCATTCTACCAATATTTGCCCTGGTCAATACCGGTATTCATATCCATGGGGATATAATTGAAATTTTGAGTCACCCGGTAAGCATGGGTATTACGTTTGGCCTTTTGGTAGGGAAATTTACCGGGATTTTAGGAGCCGGTTGGCTTTTAGTCAAGCTTGGGCTGGCAGAGTTGCAGCAAGAGGTTTCCTGGAGACACATTTCCGGAGTAGCCATGATAGCAGGCATTGGCTTTACCATGTCACTGTTTATCACGGAATTGGCCTTTCAAAAAGAGGAATATACATTCATTGCCAAACTGACCATTTTATTTGCTTCAGTACTTGCCGGTGTGATAGGTGTAATTATTCTTCGACAATCAGGAAAAGCAGCTCAGGTGATTAACTGACGATACATGATGACTTATAAAATAAACACGGGTAATTTCTTAAAACAACTGCTTAAACGAATGCGTCCGGCTCTTTTGTTGGTTGCGATAGTAGCGCTTGTGTACGTGTATCTTATGCAGTTTGTAGATCATGCACTAAGTTGGGTGCCTTATATTGTTATCTTTCTCACTTTTATTAAGAGCGGTTACTTTACATTTTTCACCTTCAGGCAGGTCAATAAGTCCATTAAACAATGTCATTCTTTCGGGCAACTTCTCTGGATTTTCGGGCTGCTGGTTATGCTCATTATTTTCTCCTATGCTGCAGACTTTACCTGTCTGGTCGCTGCCAATCCATCTTCTTTTAAGGGCTTTAAACCTTTTGAAAGCTTCAATTACTTCGAGTATTTATTCGAGACGTTTTATTTCAGCGTGGTAACATTTGCGGCCATCGGTTATGGTGACATTGTGCCAATAACTACCCCTGCCAAAATTTTAGTGATGATGGAGATAGGTCAAAGTTTTGTAGTGGTGGTATTCGGTTTTTCAAATCTGAAAAATATTCAAAACTCAAATAAATCTCAATAGTGATGAAATTCACCTTGGGAATTCGGAACCCATTTTATCACCAATCAAGTGAGCGTTTCTAACCCAAAATAACAAGTGATAAATTAAAATTTATTATAGACCCATGAAAAAAATAGCACTTTTAGGATATGGTGTAATAGGCAAAAGAGTAGCGGATGCCACTGCACTTCAAGATGACATGGAATTGATTGGGGTTTGTGATGTGATTAGCGATTGGCGTATTAAAGCCGCGGTAAACAAAGGATTTGCTATTTATGCGGCCACAAATGAAGCTAAATCTTACATGGAACATGCAGGAATTCCGCTATCTGGTAACAGGGAAGACCTTTTAAATGAAGCTGATTTAGTTGTTGATTGTACACCTAAAAAAACAGCAACTAAAAATGCGAAAATCTATAAAGCCATGAAAGTCAAATTTATTCTTCAGGGGGGGGAGAAGCATGAGACTACAGACCATTCTTTTAACGCTGAAAGCAATTACAGTTCTGCTTTAAACCGAGAAAGTACTAGGATTGTGTCCTGCAACGCAACCTCTATAATCAGAACACTTTCTGCTTTAAAAAAAGTGAAACTATTGAAAAATGCAAGCGGAATTTTACTTCGTAGATCTACTGATCGATGGGATAGTCATTTAGGAGGAGTCATGAATACACTTATACCTGAAAAAAAAATTCCAAGCCTTCAGGGACATGATGCCCAAACCGTAGATCCCGAATTGAATGTAGTAACGATGGCAGTGAGAGTACCAAAAAATCACAGCCACATGCATTATTGGAATATACGCCTTACCAAAAAAGTTGAAAAAAAAGAGATAATAGAAACGTTTCAATCCTCATCAAGGATCACATTTATAAACTATAATGATGGGTTGGTTTCCAATAATACGATCAAAAAAAAGTATCTCGATATGGGCAGACCATGGGGAGATATGTATGAAGTGGCTATTTGGAAGGATTTACTAAAGGTAGAAGGTAAAGGACTTTATTGTGCTTACATGGTAAATAACCAAGCCATTGTTATCCCTGAGACCATAGATGCTATCAGGGCCTTAACTGGAATCGAAGAAAATGCTGAAAAATCAATAAAAAAAACAAACCAGAGCTTGGGAATCAATAATGACATAATGAACTGATGAAATAACAAATTGTGACAATATTAAATTTATCCTTACAATATCAATAATTCACAAGTATTCAAAGCACCTGGTTTTTTTGATTAACAAATTTCAGGTAGTTTTCGAGCTGATACGTTGAATTTTAATGGGTGATTCTGACAAGCTTTTTTTTGGATAATAAGCTTTAGAAACTGTCAAATTAAAGGCTATGCGTTTTAACTCAAGGAATAGGAATGTATAAACGAATAATTTGGACGATTTTGAATTCTGGTTACATATATTCAAGCTTCTTGCGAGCAAGGCAGAATGCCGTTTTAGAGACTGCGTTTATAGGTGTTTCTTTATTTAAAAGGACTTTAAACATGCTATCCAATACTGTCTGAAGGGATTTAGTCAAAAAATTAGGGAGTGTTAGCTCAACTCTGTCTGGCTTCCCTTCGGGGGGCTAGCCCCCCG
>NZ_CAXBOC010000586.1:0-3169 GCF_963976465.1 uncultured Cyclobacterium sp.
ACCCAAAATAACTATTTTGGGCAAAAAATTGAACCTCTCATTTTTTATTTAGGACAGCATTGAGTCTATGTTAATTAAATAAATTTATTCTAGTTATACTTACGATATAACATAAAATTGAGTGGCTTAAATCTATTCAGATAAAAAATATTTTTTTTTAGCTCTCCTTTAGTATCTTTCCTTTTTAAACCCAAATAAAACAATTACCATGAAAAATTTTAAATTCCAATACCTAGTCTTAAGCCTTTCAATATTAATGGCATTCACCATTATTTTCCAATCTCAGGCCCAAATGCAAGCACCGGCTCCGAGTCCTGCTAGTTTTGTTTCTCAAAACGTAGGCTTTACCCAAATTAGTATTTCCTACTCGTCTCCCGGAGTAAAAGGAAGAACGATTTTCGGTGATCTAGTGCCCTATGGTAGCCCGTGGAGAGCAGGTGCAAATGCACCAACCACTATTGAATTTAGCACTTCTGTGAACATAGGTGATAAAACACTTAATGCAGGAAAGTATTCAGTTTTTATTACTCCTAACCAATCTGGGAACTGGACCATACATTTCAACAACAAAGGCAATGCTATTTACGCTTATATGCAAGACGGTAAAGTAAATACCACAGCCCTTACAAAAGATGATGCTATATCTCTAAGTACGAGTCCGATAAAATTAATGGAAACTCAGGAAAGACTTTCGTATTCAATATCCGCAGGGGACAATAAAGTGGCGAAAGTCACCTTTGCATGGGAAAATGTTAAACTTACCTTTGATATAGATACTCAAGTGGATCAGAAATTGGAGGATTTCAATGCTGTATTTAACTAAAAATAAATCGTAACTAAAACAGAACCTCTTTAGAAAAAAGGTCCTCTTAAAAGAGACCTTTTTTCTTGTCCAAGCTTTAACCTGCAATAGGCAAAATCCTGCTGTTACATGCTAAAATCGCTTCAACATCAACCACTTCGTTGTTGTTTTCAGTCTGATCATCTGATGCTGAATTAAAATCTCTAAGAAGGCTGATATTCTTATCATTGGAACCGCCATATCAAAAACCTTACTGAATGCCTCAGTTTAAGCAAAATTTAGCATTGAAAACAAGTTTATAAATAGATAGTCAATCTTTATGAGTTGAAAATTAAACCGGAATTATAACTTCAAAAGCTGAATATTTTCCTACTTCTGAATCTATTTTTAATACACCTCCCATTCCATCAATAAGGTGTTTTACCAATGGCAACCCAAAACCATAGCCTTGCTCACCTGAGGTACCTTTAGTAGTTTTACTTTCGCCATTCATTATTTCCTCGATTTGATCAGCAGTCATACCTCTGCCGTTATCATTAATTTTTGCTTTTAAGCGATTACTATAATTTTTTTCTTCAAGACTAAGTGAGATGCTTACACTTCCTCCTTCAGGTGTAAATTTGATGGCATTGGAAATAAGATTTCCCAAAATTTGTAACAATTTTATTTTGGAAAATCTTGTTTCTAAATTTTTACTTACTAATTCAACTGAAAACTTAACCTTTTTCTGTTCGGCCTGAACACCATACAAATTTTTTAATTTCTCTTGCAATACTTGAAGGTTATACTCATTTTGAAGGTTCAATTGTTTTGGTGCTTTTTCTTTGGCTTTTGTTGAAAGTATCTGATCAGCAAGCTCTAACAGTGATTGACTACTGCTTTGGATTACCTTAATAAATTCCAAGACATCTTCCAATTGATTATTGGTCCCTTGATCTTTGATTATTTGGGCCAAGCCAATTATACCACCAATTGGCCCCCTAATGTCATGAGCCACCTGCTCTTGTTTTTCAATTGATTCCTTTACTTTAGATTTCAATTCATTTACAGATTTGATAATGTCCAAGCGGTTTATGATTTCCTCCGCAATAATTTTCAAAAGATCTGCTTTTTCGGGAGTAATCGTTATATCCTTGGTATCTAACACACATAAAGCACCAAGGTTATGCCCTGAACTTGTTCTCAAAGGAACGCCGAAATAATACCTTAAATTCGGATCGTCTTCTACATAAAACTTATGTTTGAATCTTTCATCTTTTGAAAGATCTTTTATTTCAAGAGATTGATCACCTTGAATGGTGTACTGACAGACTGAGTCCTCTTTTGGCAGTTGCATAACAGGCATTCCTACCCCTGCCACACTCCACTGTGTTACTGCATCAATTAGGTTTACGAGGGAGATATTAGTCCCGGCCACTTTAGCTGCCAATTTGGTAAGATCCTTTAATTGACCTTCTAGTTCAATCGTATCCAAATCATAATCAGCCAAAGCCAATAATCTTTCAAATTCATTGGGGGGGGTTAAACTTTCCATAAAAATAGCTACATTAAATTTTTAAAAATATAACAAAATTTCAGGCTTTTACCTAAAAATATCTTTAGACTAGTCGCTTATAGAAGTCATTGTCTCTTTTGAATAAAAATAGTTGATCATCAAGGTAATTTAATACTATCAGGAAGAATTTTCATAGCATTAAAATACCCTATTAACAAAATATTTAAAATAAGTAAACTTAAACCGAGTGACCTCTTCCTATCCAAACGGACTTGTTCAGACCTAAGCAATAGGTTTTACTTCAGGAATGATATCCCATTTGGAAATAAAGCATTTTATTCACACATGGTTGAGTAATCGTAAATAAATTCTTCAAATTCCATCCACTTTGGACTATCTTTATATTTCTCGATCACAGCCGGACATTCAGCAAAAAGCTCCTCAATGTCTTTTTTGTATTCTTTTTTCTTGATGCGTCTCGCTATTTCTTCCCCATTTTTTTTGATATAATAAGACTTGTCAAGCCCTCCGGCAACAGTCATTCCTGCAAAACCAATACTGGCTGATTCTTTTGCAAATGGATCATTGTACACTTTAATTTTTTTACTGAAAGAAGGATTCATCACCTGCATCATACAATATTGTGTCTTATTCTTTTTCACTTGTACGTTGGATGATTCCATGTAGAGATACCCATCATCCAAAAATTCTCCGGAAAGTTCATTGTCTTGTATTTTTTGTAAATCTGATGAAGCATCTAATTTTTGATTAATTTTGGCGAGGGCACTGGGAGGAACATACATGTGGTCAATGTCCTCAGGATTAATCTTTATTTTCTTGCCATCACTAGATCTTTCCACTTTCAAATCATC
>NZ_CAXBOC010000587.1:0-3167 GCF_963976465.1 uncultured Cyclobacterium sp.
AAAAGAAAAAATAAAAGATTTAGAAAAGCAATTACAAGTTGCTAAAAAAAATTAATTTAGTTTGTTCAAATAAAAAATACCATGAATAAAATAGTAATAATAGGAAATGGCTTTGACAAGGCACATGGTTTACCTACTGGATATAGTGATTTTGTGGAATATTTTAAAAACTCCATTTCACAATATAAAAACGAAGGCAAAGGATTAAAATTAAAAGGACGTTATAAAGAAACTGCTAGTAATTTTTACCATCGACTTGATAAATCCAGGAATACTGATCCATGGATTGGTAATGAATTAGACAAATCAAATTTAACTTTTAAGTTAGCTATTCGTCCGGATAGGAATAATTCGGTTTATTTTAAATCTTTATTCGAACACGAAAAGACAACAAATTCATGGGCGAATTTAGAATCTCATTACTTTGGTTTACTATCTGATAATATTAGCGAACCAGAGAAAATATAAATTCTAAATAAGGAGTTCGAACATTTGAAAAATATGCTAAAACAGTACCTTAAAGAGGAAATTGAAGATAAAATAGAAATTGATCTAGATAAACACGGAAAAAGCTCTAAAATATATAAACTATTTCATAATCATCAAACCAAAAACGATTATAATAAAACATATTTCATAAATTTTAATTATACATCCAAAAAAATAAAACAATACGTAAAATGGTTAAAAGATAATAATGGGCCTGACAAATTCCCTATTGAACCAATACAAATTCATGGAGATTTAGAAGGTAAAGATAATCCGATAATTTTCGGATATAAGGACAATATTTCAGCACAACAACGTAAAAAAAATTGAATCAACCTATTATGGGGATGAATCCAAATATTTCGAAAATCTGTATCATATCTCAAGAACTTTTGATGACAATACGCTGATGAGAAAGAAAATAATCCCTCTTTGTGACACTTCAATGATAGATTAGGTTTTAACTTATCAAAATATTACTTTATGGAGGGAATTTAATGTGAAAATGTAGGCGAATTAGGACTATGGAATCTTAATAATTATTCAGCCTAGTACTTGAAAAGAAAATAGAACAATTTTACTTTCGTAACTGATAGAGTTTTTTCAAGGGTCGAATAATTTAAATCGCACAACAAGTATTTTTTAGAGTGATAGAAGGGTGTAATAGCAAATTACACCTAGTGGGGATTTTTTTCATCATCAGATTTTTATTAAAACTTCATTGAGTATTTGCATCTAGTCTTTCAACTTGAGCCAATCAAAATAAGCTTTCAGCGCATTTTTTATGTCCTGAAGACTTATAAAAAATTGATAATCATGAGGGATTTCACTATTTTTGATATTACATATGAAAACTAGTGATTACTATGGGCTTACAATACATCTCTGACGATCAAGGACAAACGACCGGGGTATTTATTCCTATTCAGGAGTGGAATAACCTAAAATCTAAATATGAAGGTATTGAGGAAGATGCGTTTATTGTACCTGACAGCCAAAAAGAGGTCGTCCGGGAGCGGATCAGGAATTCTAAACCCGAAGAATACCTTTCCTGGGATGAAGTTCTTCAGCAACTTAAGAATGGCTGATGGCCAAAAATTTTAACGTTCGGTACAACCCACGGATTTATCTTGACATTCAAAAGGCCGTTGATTTTTACACCGAGCAAACGCAAAGCCATGAATTGGGAAAGCGGTTCATTAATAATGTAGAAACTGCTCTTTTAAAGCTCAATAATGCTGCCCTGCAATACGAGGTTCGCTATGATGATATTCGGTTGCTTCCTATTCCTTCTTTTCCGTATCGGGCACATTTCCGGGTGGATGAAAAAAACGACAAAGTATTTGTAGAGGCTATCTTCCATACCAAACAAAATCCAGAAAAATGGAGGACTAAAACGTAAATATCCTCACATTCCTGAAATGGTGTATTATTCTTGTCTATACCTTGTCTATCCAATTTACGAAATTGAGCTTTCACAGAAGTATTAATACTTTCTTTCTCAGCAAAAGCTTAATTTTATAAATAAAACATTATTGGATTTCTAAATGGAAATATAGATTTATCTACATAGTCAAACTCTTAATTCCCAAATTTACAGTTTCCCGCAAAGGCTACTAAGCGGAGTCCTCAAAAATGATTCAAATGACCTTCCACAAGTCATCCAAGCCCTTATTCCAAATGTCCCAGGCATTCTTCAGGTTTTCTATGCTTTCTGCACTTACCGGATTATTTTGACTATAATTTATTCGCATAGAAATCACAAATGAAATAAAGGACTGTTATTTTGTCCGGATGTTTGGTGAGTATGCTTTTTCAAAACTAATACAGACCGCATTTGAAATTGCGAGCTTTTGTTTGCTAAGATATTTGTTAGTAAGCCGTTGCAAATGGCTTTAAAAGGATGACGATTTCAAAGGAGTTTAGGAATATGAGGGTGTAGAGGATTCTACACCCAGGTCGGGGCCATGAATGGAGCTTTTACAACAGTTGCCATTGGTACAATGCCCTTTAAGGTAATTTTTTATTGGTCACTATTTTCCCAATTATTTTAGCCTATTAATGGAATTTAAGTGGAATGATTTTTCAAAACCTCCATTGCCTTTACCTTCTTACCTAAAAGAAATAGCCTTCAACCATGCTATCCTAAAGGATTGCAGAGTTTAAGTAAAGCTTTTTAGCCAATAAAAATATATCTATTCTTTGATTTGAGTTGTAAGTCAAGTGTTTTAGTTTTCGGACCACTAGATTGGTTGCCGGCACAAAAAAAAAGATAAGCTGCTCGGTTTACCCGAATTACTGCGCTGGCAAGAATCTCGAAAATATTTTATCTCCTGCACATCTTCTATCTAGCATCGGCTTTAGTTGGCCATTTTAGATTGATTTTACTAAATTTCATTAAAGTGGATAGAAAGGTGCAATTGCAAATTACACCTGGGTGGGGAAAATTGTAAAAAGACTCCCTAGTTTTAGAGGAGTCTGAAGAAATGTAAAGGTTACATTGGATGGGGAATTCCTTATTGCGCAAAAAGATCAAATTGACTCCAATGCTCCGGCAAATAAAATCACCTCGTATCTGGTTCGGTTCACCACTACACAGTTAAGGTAGCTTGGGCAAATAGTGTCGGTTGGCAACTCCGCTTACGCAGGGATTGAGGAAGACCATCAAACCTATTTTA
>NZ_CAXBOC010000588.1:0-3150 GCF_963976465.1 uncultured Cyclobacterium sp.
ATAACTTGGTAAAGAGTTTTCTCCCAGATAAGGTTCCTCATCTCCAAATTTCTCCACATAGTGATCAATCCATTTTGTTGGGGCCTGCAGGGGAACATGAGGAATAGGAGTAGCCCAGTATAAAAAGAAAGGCCTATCGCTGCTTTGCTCGTTTACAAAACCGGCAATTCTATCGGACATTATTTCAGGGGCATAGTCTGTAAGAAAATAATCTCCATAATTTGCCAAATCATATGGATCAGCACCTTCCGGTAATTTCTTATTTGGAGCGATCGTATCATTGTTTAAATAAACCCGTTGTTCATTTTCATAAAGATGAACCGGGTAAAGGGTGTGCGCCTGCCTTTGACAGTTGTAACCAAAGAAATAATCAAAACCTTGATTGGTGGGAATTCCTTCTGTATGTGGAGCCCCTAAACCCCATTTTCCAACCACAGCAGTAGTATAACCAGCCTCTTGAAGCATTGAACCTAGGGTATAAGTCCCCGTTGCTATTGGCCGTTGGCCTTCGAGGGTCGAGTCTGCTAACATGGCATGGTAATTCCAAACATCACCTCTACTACCCCACTCATCATTTCCCCTTACCTGAGAATGACCGGAATGTTGCCCGGTTAGCAATACTGCACGGGCGGGTGCACAAACAGGTGCACCTGAATAATGTTGGGTAAACATCATCCCTGATGCTGCCAAAGCATCAATATTGGGCGTTTCAATTTTTTCTTGTCCATAACATCCCAAATCTCCATATCCCAAATCATCTGCCAGGATGTAAATAATATTTGGAGGAACAGTTTCCTCTTCCTGACTTTGGCAAGCTGGCAATAGGGAAACAATAAATGGTAGTAATAATAGTAATCTGTTTTTCATTCTTAATTTATATGGTTGAGGTAATTTAAATTTCCATTAGAATATGGCTATTTTATTTTGGGATGTTTTATACATTATTGGAATCAAAATCAACTTTGAGGGTGGCCATAGGATCAGAATTGGTATTCAGCTCATTAAAAACCATACTTTTTCCTCGCTTATCATCTGTAACTTTCACGAAGTAATTTCCCTCCCTGAAAACTTCCGGCCGGAAAACCTTATCATTGACCCTAAGAGAATACACCAATTCCCCTGATTGCGCTTCAAATACTTCAACTATCGGTTTGTTACAATTGCTTAAGTCCAAAGGAGGTAGACTTCCCTTGGCATTTCTTGCATAATTTTCCTTTTGGGAAACTGTTATCGGCCAACCTTCATATTGCCCATTTGGGTTGGATTTTGGATCGACGTATCTAGGCCAACATTCCATGGTCATTTGCTTACCTTTCTTGTCAAAGGTTACTATTCCATATCCTGTTGCCCGATCATAAATTCGCGCCGGTTCTATACCTGTTTTTCTTGGGTTTGCCACCGCATGCACCGTCATTTTATTGCCAAATCCATCATTAAAATTCCCTGTATACTTTGGTTTTCCGGGTAAAGGTTCATGTTTTTCCGGAACCGGTGGCCACCAGCGTCTGGGAAATAAATTGTTCAATGCAGGCCCGGCAAAAGCATAGCCGGAATCTTTGAATTCATCTACCCCATACTGGACTACTGAGGCCAGATGCTGGTCTCCGGCAATATGCAAAGCAAAAGCTTTTCTGATTATTTTTATGGCTTCATCTCTGCCTTTTTGCGGCCAACCGTTGGAATCCATGTCGGATGTAGGTGCATCACCCGGCACATATTCGCCCAATTCAGGAATGGGTAATTTTGGCACAATACTGTCGATAATACTACCCTCAGGGAGAGTAGCTACAGTACAAAAGTTGGTTTGCGATAAAACGGCCTTCATTTCCGCACCTTTGCTCCAGTCCGTAGACCAATGCTTTAAAAATTTTAACTGGCGTTCGCCTAATAAGTCTGCCTCAATATCATAGTATTCTTTGATGTCAAATTCCCTGTTTTGAATAAAACCATTGGTAACCTTGGCTTCTTCAGGCAATACATTTTTTGGCGCAGATTTAAACTTTCTATCTTCAAGTATGGCAAAGCTAACTCCCCCATATACCCAATCGGTATAATAAGTACCTATTCCTTGCTTTACAGGTGTTGGGTCAAAGGCATCGGGCAGGTGACCTGTTTGTGTCAATTGCACCATATTCACCCACTCAGCAGGCATTTTATAGCCCCCTTGGTCTTGGGCGACATAGGTCCATCCTTCATCGGTTGGGGCTACCTTTCCTGCTTCTCCCCAAACATTGCCATGATAAACATCATGGTCATCCGGAATAAAAGCTGATGGTATATGTCTATATATTTCCCTGTAAGACCAGCCAAACATGTACCATTTGCGAAGGTAGTCCAGGCTTGATTTTTCTAAAGGTGAAGTTTGAATACCGAATCCACCGGTGCCTTCATAAAATTGATCCCCTAAAAACACCGCCATATCCGGAGCATGTTTGAGGGAATGTAGACTTACCTCATTGTCCGGGAAGCCG
Source organism: uncultured Cyclobacterium sp. (assembly GCF_963976465.1). Taxonomy (NCBI): domain Bacteria; kingdom Pseudomonadati; phylum Bacteroidota; class Cytophagia; order Cytophagales; family Cyclobacteriaceae; genus Cyclobacterium; species uncultured Cyclobacterium sp. Next base: position 2,472 of record NZ_CAXBOC010000588.1, read on the forward strand.
TAATCTGCATTGCAACTAAAGACCGCCAGTTTTACCTGGTCTTTGTTAACCGGCTCTTTAGCGATAGTCCCTGAATAATAATGGCTTTCTACCCCACTTTTCAAAGGCAAGTCTACTTTCACTCGGTAAGGCACTGGGCTTTCCTCCGCCCAGTCTTCCAATCGGAAGTGGGCAACTCTTCCCAATTCATCTATTGCTGCTTCTTGCACAGTGGTCCAGGCCGCTCCTTTTTTTAGTTGCAGGCTGACCTTATTTCCTTTAATTTTTTCTATTGGTGCCAGTTGCGCACCTAGTTTTAGCACCCCATCGTGCAAGGTATAATGGGCAAAACATACAGGTCCAAAAGTTTGATTTTCTGCTGCCAATACCTTCTCCCCTGTTACAGTCCAATCCGAAAAAGCTACGGAGGATTCGAAAAGTGCCTCTTCAGGAAAATGGGATACCAGCGCAATATTTCCGCCCAGGTCACCCCTATAATTTTCAATTTTCAATACCCCCAGGAGTTGCTTACCTTGAGGAGCAAAAGCTTCTAAAATCAAAGCTCCATTCTCTCCTTTCAGCACCAGGTTGATTTCATTATCCAAGGGTAACTTCTCCCTACCTACCTGCTCACCAATAAATAAAACACCTTCCCCATTGATACCTACATCCAAGCCTTTACCAAAAACTGCAGCTGATC
>NZ_CAXBOC010000589.1:0-3136 GCF_963976465.1 uncultured Cyclobacterium sp.
AAATTCGTAAGCATTCCATTTCTCTTTTAAAACAGACTCGATAAACCCACTTTTAAATGGTAAACTCAAACAGGATATACCTTTAATTAATAAATTTGTATTTTCATATTGCATTCGAAATGAAACTTCTCCCCTCGGATGTTCCCAGTAAAAATTTTGGGTATCTTGACCACAGTTAGTGGATATTTCCCCATATTTTTTCCATTCAAGTCCACTGAAATCGCATTGCGAGCTTAGAGGACTACCGTTTAATAAGTAATGCCTATTATTCCATTTAAAGGCCATTTCAGCCATTGCCTTATTGATTAACGCTGAAGATTTCATTTTTCCGATATCATCAACGGAAAAAAAATCTAAATGATCTGTGTTTCGGTCATGGGAATTCTTCACACTACAATCCCTCAGCAGATCCAATGAATGAAAGAAATCTCCGGTAGTAGAAATAATGGTATGGGCATGAAAGGTTTTACCCTTAGAAGTTTTGACTTCCAGCATGTTTTTTTTGCTTATTAAGCTGTTGAATATTAGGTAAACATCAAAAATAGACTCAACACCTATTTGCTTTAAATACTTCCCAACTAACCAGGCTTCCTCTTCCGGCAATTCTTTACTTGCAAACCTTGACTCATGACAGATAATAACAGGCACAATGCCAAAATGTAACAAACGAATTGCAATAGCAATGGCAAACAAGTCATGACCTTCTACCAGCACCACTTCTTCCTTATTAAGCTTATTATCTGACTGTTCTGCTCCACATAAAAGCCTACCTAAGCTTTGCACACAATTAGTAAAAACCTTTATCGGCTGTGCCTTTCCTATTAACAGGTAATCATATCTTATTTTCCCATCGCTGTGATTGATTAGCCTTTCCTCTTCCTTTATTGAGCTTATGGAGGAACGAATGATAGTAATAGTTATATTCTCTATTTGATATTTAGAACACCCATTCGGATTAGAAATCATATGCTTTCCTCTAGTCAAAAGTAATGCCTCCAATAAGAATGGTCCGAGCTCTGATTTTTCAAATAAAGTGACCTTAATTTTTTTAAACTTATGCTGATACTTAAACAGGAAATCAAAACCTGAAGGAACTGTTCCTAGCAGTACAATTTGAGCTGTTGGCTTCTTACAATTTGGAGGAAATGTATTTATCAACTTTATCTTGAATTAAAAAATCTCTGTTTTCTAAATACAACCATAGCCAACAATCAGGCCAAATAGATTTACTCATGAATGCTAGTTTTTATATTCACCATGCGGTTTATTTCCCATTGTACTATTTTGATCTAACCGCCCCCATTTACTTCAACCCCCTGTTTTAAATTTAATTTCTAAAACATAGGAAAAATCACCTTTCATTTGAACCTGAAGAGATGGTAATTTTCATTTATTTTGTTCTACAAGGGTGTTTTAGTTCTAAAAAATTAAAGTTTTATTCAAATTATTAATCATTGCTAAAAACTATGGTTAATCAATTAATCATTTTTTAAGATTGATTTAAAACTATTTTTCTATCATTGTTAAAAAGCTAGTTTTAATTAAAATAAAATGTCCTATATTTCAGAAATTTTTAATCCTATTCTTTGACGCTTAAGATTCATTCCTTTAATGTTCAGAACTATAATAATGGCAATTATTTTGACAGGATCTTATCAGGTGAAAGCCCAGGAGCCTAAATCAAAACAATTGGTAGGAAGGTATGAGGAGATCATACAATTTTTCCCGGAAATTAACACGGGTACCCATTATATTGAGGAAAACAGGTCTTTGGATGGGCATCCGTTTTACTTATCTTCAAAAATGGATTTGGGGACTATAATCATTGGCGAAAACTACTTTGAAGGTGTTCCCCTACAATATGATATTTGGGAGGATTGGGTCCTTTCCTTTTCCTCTGCTTTTCATCAAAGGATGATTTTAAATCACTTAAAAATAGACAGTTTCAAATTAATTGACGGTTCCTTATTTATCAAAAAAGAAAAACCTAATGATTTCTTATTTCACAAAAACGGGTTTTACAGAGAAGTTGAGGCAGGTAAAATAGGCTTATATGCCAAACACAGAAAACAAAAGAAGCAAGAATCTTCTACCATGGAACTCGTTAGAAGTTATGAAGAAGTGGTCAAATACTTTTTTGAAATCGAAGGTAAACTGGTGGAGGTTCCCAAAAAAAATAAAGTTTTTGAAACCTTAGGTCTAGCTAAAAAATCAGCAAAAAAAGAGCTAAAAACTTTAGGTCTTCGGTACAAAAAAGATAGAGAAACTTATTTGAAAACTTTGGTGAATATGTCGAATAATATCCAACCATGATTAAGAAATTATTTAGGTTAGCAAGCTTCCTTTTCTTGATAGGCTTGCAATATACATTTGCGCAAACACCAAGTGAGGAAAGAATTTCAGGGATTTTTTCAGGAGTTTCTTTTGATCAATTTTCCCTAATGGTCGAAAGCAAATCTAGTTATCGCCTTTTCTTCAAACAAACAGATGTTGACACCCTAACCATCAATGTCAATGCCTACGAAAGCACCATTGAGAATTTATTGGATGAAATTTTTAAAGGGTCGGACTTATTTTATGCCATCGACGATGAAAGAAGAGTTTTCATTAGCCGGGGAAATGCCTTGAGTATGGAGCTTCCAAAAGATTTTTTTGAGGTCAAATCATCCTCAGCAAGTTTAATGGTGAACAATTCTATTCAAATAGTAAACAAAGACCGTTCTTTTGCAAAGAACAGGCTATGGGAAATTGGTCATAGTAATGATGCTCCGGGTGCTAAAGTGGCCGTTTTAAAAGGAAAAATCACAAGCTTTGAATCCGGAGAGCCTATCATTGGTGCTTTAATCTATACTACAGCGGAAGGTGCCAAGTCTATATCAGATGAAGAAGGTAACTACACCATTACTTTAAGTAAAGGGCGCCACACTTTAATTTTCCAAAATTTCGGAGCATACCAGGAACAAAGGCAGGTCAATCTTCGTGGGGACGGAGTGCTAAATGTAGCAATGGATGACAATATTATTTCATTGAATCAGGTAACGGTAACCTCGGAAAAGTCTGCCAATATAGAAAGGCCGGAAATGGGGCTTTCTTCTATCACGGTACAATCATTAAAAAAATTACCGGCGGTATTGGG
>NZ_CAXBOC010000590.1:0-3129 GCF_963976465.1 uncultured Cyclobacterium sp.
TAGCATATAAAAGAGGTGAGATTTATTTGTTGGAGTCCTATTGGAAGATGCGTATCCCCAGTTGGTTGAAAGAATTATCCACATGTACTTTAATTGCTTGGGCTCAGAAGTAATGGTTTTGCTTTTACGGGGTAAATAGCTATTTTACCAATATGAATTTTGGTAAAGGAGTTAAAATATTCTGGATTTCGCCCATTTCAGTTGGGGTAATTTGCATGGTGCTGATCCTTGGATGTAAAGAAAGCGGGAGCCAAAATGTTTTGGAATTTCCTGACCAAATCAGTTATAACCTCCATGTCAGACCAATCTTATCAGAAAACTGCTTCACCTGTCATGGCCCTGATGCCAATAAAAGGGAAGCAGGGCTTCGATTAGATATTGCTTCAGAAGCGTATGCAGCTTTAAAAGAAAGTCCCGGAAAACATGCCATTATTCCAGGTTCTTCTGCAGAATCTTTGGCATTTAGCAGAATAATTTCATCAGACCCGGAAGAGAAAATGCCTCCTCCAACCTCCAATTTGAAACTAAGTGATCAGCAGATCAAATTAATCGAAAAATGGATAGATGGGGGAGCGGTTTATGAGCCTCACTGGGCCTTTGTTTCTCCCCAAAAAGCCCCTCTTCCGAAAGTGAAAAATGAGGATTGGGCACAGAATGAAATAGATTACTTTGTATTAAGCAAGATGGAGGAGGTAGGATTGGATCCTTCCGTAATGTCGGATGACTTAACCCTCTTGAGAAGGCTTTATTTTGATTTAACTGGCTTGCCGCCAAGTCCTGAAGAATTGGATGATTTGGAAGAAAATGGCATGGTGCCGGAAGCTGTAATAGACCAATTGTTTCAGTCAGCGGCTTATGGAGAGAAAATGGCCGTTGCCTGGATGGATGTTTCTCGTTATGCCGATAGCCATGGTTACCAAGATGATTATTACAGAACGCAATGGCCGTGGCGGGATTGGGTCATCCATGCATATAACAAAAACATGCCCTATGATCAATTCATAACATGGCAGCTGGCAGGGGATTTGATTCCCAATGCAGGCAAGGAGCAGTTATTGGCCACAGGTTTTAACCGCAACCATAAAATTACAGAGGAGTCCGGTGCCATCGACGAAGAGTACCGCGTAATGTATGCGATAGACCGAACGAACACCTTAGGTAAAGCCATTCTCGGGGTTACTCTGGAATGTGCACAGTGTCACGATCATAAATACGACCCCATTTCTCAAAAAGAATATTTTCAGACCTATGCATTTTTTAATAATGTTGCTGAATGGGGGATAGAGGAAAAAAAACCTGGTTTCTCCAAGAAAAGCCCGGCAAAATACCCTTTAATGGAAATCAGTGATAAAGATGTCGAAGAATTGCTGCAATTTATTAATATGCCCGATAGTGCTTCTCGCGTAAATAGGTTGATGACAGGAATGACCAAAGGAGCCAATTACAATTCTTTACTTGATGAAGCCAAAGTGCTGAAGGTTGCAGTAATGGGAGAACCGGACAGTATCCGAAATACTTATATTTTGGAGAGAGGTGCCTATGATGCTCACGGAGAAAAAGTTGAACCCGGGCTCCCGGCTTCTATTCTTCCTTTTCCTGATAGTCTTCCAAAAAACAGGTTAGGATTATCGAAATGGCTCTTTGATGAGGGTAACCCATTGACTGCAAGGGTTTTTGTAAACAGAGTTTGGCAAGAAATTTTTGGTGTAGGAATCGTGGATACTCCCGGAGATTTTGGTTTGCAAGGTAATTTACCTACCAACCAGGAATTACTTGATTGGCTGGCTGTTGACTTTATAGCACATGGCTGGGATATACAGTATCTATTAAAGAAGATCATGCTTTCCTCTACTTACCAACAATCTTCAATGGTCAAAAAGCAGCATTTAACACTTGATCCGGAAAATAAGTATTTGGCCAGATTTCCAAGGCGCCGACTAAAAGCAGAGGAGATAAGGGATTTAATATTGGCCAGCAGTGGGCTATTGAATAAAGAAATTGGAGGGCCTTCTGTAAAAACCTACCAACCTGAAGGCCTTTGGGAGGCAGCCACCTCGGGTAGAGGTAATCTATCCAAGTTTCAATTGGATACCGGAAAGTACCTATATAGAAGGGGGTTGTATACTTTTATAAAGAGAACTGTCCCGCCTCCCAATATGATATTATTTGATGCCAGTAACAGGGATGCCTGTGAGGTGGAAAGGTTGAAAACCAGTACCCCTTTACAGGCTTTGGTCATGATGAATGACCCTGTGGTATTGGAGGCTTCCAGGGTGTTTGCCTCCAGATTATTAAAAAGGGATCCAAAACCTGAAAGAGGAATAGCCTATGCTTTCTATAGTATTATTGGCAGAAAACCTGATGAGAAAGAACGCGAGATTTTGAGCAATCATTTGACAAGCTTTTTGGGAGAGTATAGTGATGATAAAGAAAAAGCCAAAAAGATAGTAGATGTAGGAAAATTTCCTTTAATGGATGATATACCTGTAGAAAAACATGCCGCTTTGGCACAGGTAATCACGCTTATTTATAATTTGGAAGCCAGCATTACGAAAGCTTAAATTATGGAAAAAGAAATATTGGATCATGGGTTGAACCTTAATAGAAGGCATTTTCTTTCCAAGCTAAGCTTGGGTTTGGGAAGTGCAGCTTTAGGCTCTCTTTTAATCCCGGATTTATTCAGGGGCAATAATTTGGGGGGAATTGATGACTTGAGTAAAGGATTGCCCCATTTTGCTCCTAAAGCCAAAAGAGTGATATATTTGTTCCAAAATGGCGCCCCATCTCAATTAGAATCGTTTGACTTTAAACCCAAGCTTCGAGATTTATGGGGGCAGGAGTTGCCGGAATCTATTAGACAAGGACAAAGGCTAACAGGAATGACTGCCAGCCAAAGTAGTTTTCCAATGGTTGGCTCATTTTGTGATTTTCAGCAATACGGTCAAGCCAGGGCTTGGATAAGTTCCTTATTCCCACATACAGCAAAGATTGTAGATGACATTTGCATCATAAAATCCATTCACACTGAAGCCATCAATCATGATCCAGCCTTAACATTTTTCCAAACCGGAGCCCAGCAAGGAAACCGTCCTAGTATGGGGGCTTGGTTAAGTTATGGTCTTGGTAGTG
>NZ_CAXBOC010000591.1:0-3125 GCF_963976465.1 uncultured Cyclobacterium sp.
GCATAAACAAAGTCTTTGGTTGCAAAAACCAATTGGAGCTTACCATTTTTATAATAATCTATTTGATGTACTTCTCCCACGATTGCTCCCGGAATTTGTTGAGCGAAGACCTTCTCTCCTTCCTCACTAATCAAATGGATAAAATGATCCTCATCCTGAACCAAGAAATCAGTGCTTTTGTCATTAAAGTTCCGGATACCGGAAGGTCCATATATCAATTGCTTTCCAAAGTCGGTACTATTTGATTCGGAAAGGACCAGTTGTTTGTTGGCATCGGCTTCTCCCAAATCAATATTTAACTTAATGGCTGCATTACCTTCTTTAAAAATGGAAATATTCAACCAGTCGAAAGAACGAAATACAGGTTCATATTTCTGAAAAACAGGGCTCCAAGATGGGTCGCTATTGCTAATTAAAATAGGATAAAATCGGTCATTGTTAACAATTATTCGGACAGGAGATCCGTTGTTTTGATCCTTTAAAATGTCCTTATAGGCCAGGGACTTGCCCCAAGTATTGTCATTATAATGATCTTCCAGAAGATTTTTCACCGTTTTCAGACTATTGCCAATTATCAGGTGATTGCCCGTCATGGAAATATAGCTCCTGGAAAAACCGGTGAAATTACCTTCAAAGATATGGGCCGGAAATTCTTCTATATCAAGCATAAATATTTCCTTCCCCATAAAATATTCTTTGAAGAGTTTAGTACTATCGTTCTGGCTCACTTCTAAGGCGAATTTCTCTAAATTTTGGTACCTGCGCTCAGTATTTTCAGGGTTAAGCAAAAGGATTTGATTCGGATTTTTATCAAAAAGATTCTCCTCAAGCACCATGGTTGCTTCTCCACCCAACCCATTGATAAAATTACCTATTTCTTCACTTTCTTCCAGTGTGGTGGCAACCAGAGGCCTTGGATTGAAGGCCCTGTTTGGCACTTGTTTGAACCCATTAAAATTGGGAAATAAATACTGCGTAATCCATGCCGCCCTATTGCTAATAACCGGAGCAAAGGACATCCCACTAGGGGTATCTCCTATGGTTCCTATTGTACCGGATTTTCCTTCGGTAAAAATTTGACCATTAAAAGTTATGGATGAATCCCTAAAGGAAGGAATTAAATTTGCAGACAAATTATTTTCTCTCAATTTTTGCAACAATAATTCTGCATTGTTGGCAGTCAATTCGTTCACCAGAGCTGCAAAACCTTCTCCAGAAAGTCTCAATACTCCTTGAGAATTCAGTGGTTTGGAGGGTTGAAACAAGTGCGGGTAGGATTGCTTGAAGTTTTTCAACTCGAGGGATTTGGCATACCTTATGCCATCTTCCACCAAAAACGATGTATGGCTTCCCATCAGTACGTTCTCATAAAGAGCGAACGTAAAAGCTTGCGATTCCGTATCAGATTGTATTTCGTAAAGCTCTACTCCGCTATAAAACCTCTTTTTCAAACCATTTCCTCCATGATTTGTGCCAGGCTTTAGTTTTTCAATAAATTCTAAAAACTGCTCATTGTTAAATGCTATGGCAATTAAAAAACCAAAGGCACCCTTGCCTGTGGGATGTAAAGAAAGCCTAAACCGCTGTCCCTTTAAGTATTTGTCCAGGTTTCCATTTTTACCGGTGACACTATCTAGCAAAATCAGTTGAGACTCCACCGTTGCCAAGGCAGGGATATTGTGAAGTTTTTCCCAAACAGGCTGGTTGACCAGGTTGTTCCAATAGCCTACCGGATCATTTGTTTCAAAAACAAAAATGGCATTTGGTGGAATGACTTCCATACCATTTAATTTGGAGTCAAAAAAATCGCTCTTTACCAGCAAAAAGCCGAGAAATCCAAACACCAAAATTAATAAAATTACCAGCAGATTTTTCAATAGGCTATTGTCTTCGAATGTTTATCAACTACTATCAAAACAACAAAAAAATCCCAACTATTCAAAGTTGGGATTTTCATAAAAAAGGTTAATTATTCAATTATTTGTTACCGATTTTATCCAAAACCGACATCACTTCTTTCACATGATTTCTAGAAACTTCTAATAATGCTTTTTCATCATCATTCAAGTCCAATTCAATCACTTTCTCAATACCATTTTTACCAAGGATTACCGGCACCCCTAGGTAACAGTCATCAATTCCATATTCTCCTTCAAGCTTAACACATACAGGGAATACTCTTTTTTGATTTTTCACAATCGCTTCTACCATTTGGGCAGCAGCCGATCCCGGAGCATACCATGCAGAGGTACCCATCAATTTCACAAGTTCTCCTCCTCCGGATTTTGTTCTAGCGATGATTGCGTCTAAAGTATCCTTATCGATCAATTCAGTAACAGGGATACCTGCAACAGTAGTGTATCGAGGCAATGGCACCATGGTATCTCCATGTCCACCCATCAATATCGCTTGGATTTCTTTAGGAGAAATATCAAGCGCCTCAGCCAAGAAAGCCCTGTATCTTGCTGTATCAAGGATTCCAGCCATACCAATCACTCTTGTTCTAGGTAATTTAGATACGATATGCGCTTGGTAAGTCATTACATCCAATGGATTGGAAACAATGATGATAATGGCATCCGGAGAATGTTTAATCACATTTTCTGTAACCATTTTCACGATTCCTGCATTGGTTTCGATCAAATCATCTCTGGTCATGCCCGGCTTACGCGGTAAGCCTGAAGTTATCACCACCACATCAGATCCGGCAGTTTTAGAATAATCATTGGTACTCCCGACAGTCCTGCTATCATAAGCATTGATAGGGGCTTTTTGCCAGATGTCTAAAGCTTTGCCTTCAGCCACACCTTCTTTGATGTCTACTAAGACAATTTCCTCTGCTATTTCTCGGTAAGCCAATACATCAGCACATGTGGCACCAACATTTCCGGCTCCGACTACGGTTACTTTTGTCATCTTTTATAATCGATTTAGATTAATGTTTTATCAAAATTTGCGCTAAGATATTAAAGAATGTGCTTTATATGAAGGAAACCTCATAATTATTCAAACATCTGTCCAAGGTTAAAAAAACCATAGGACTTCTTGTAAGAAGAAAAAAGCTGTTGATTTCTGCGGTCATAAAAGGTCGCCAGTGAACTCATCATTTTTGCCTTTATCTTTTG
>NZ_CAXBOC010000592.1:0-3121 GCF_963976465.1 uncultured Cyclobacterium sp.
GCTCCTAAGGAACTCCTCATCTCAGAGAGTCCATTGGCTTCCGCCAGTACTGATCCGGTAGATATAATACCTACCGAGAGAAGTGGCACCATCCACTTCATCATTTTTTTAGTACGATGTTTTTTCATAAGTTAATTGTTTTGCATGTTCAGTTTTCTATTGTATTGATTAATTGGAAGTTATTATCCAAACCTTGTCCTTTTTAGGACCTCTACACCTTATTATTTTTATTCTATTTCAATTTACTTGTTTGGTGTTTTTCAAAATTTTCACTTTTGTCATTTTTATAATCCTTCAGGACTTTCTCAAAATGTTTCCGCATACTTTCCTCCATACCGCTCAACATTTCCGAATCTTCCAAGCCTCCTAAAAGCGCTTCAAACTCCGGTCGCGAAATTTCATTTTGTACAAGTCTCTGCATCAGAGCCTCTGCTTTTTTCTTTTTCATATAAATGCCCTCCACCGTAAATACCATGGCTTATAAAAAAGAGACTATTTGTAATAATTGTTTTTTATTATGAATTAATTATTAACAAACATAACAATGACATAAAATGGCCTGATTTCCATTTAATGCGTAATATTGTTTGACACCAAAAAACGGCCTTTAGAGACAAATGGCCCTTAAATATTATATTAATTATGAAAACCACACCACTATTATTGGCTTGCATAGTTTTAATTTTAAATTCTTGCGGACCAAAAAAAAACAGTGACAAAAATTTGCCCTCGGTAAAAGAAACCATGGATGGGGTCGTAACCAGACTCTATAAAGAATTGGATAAAAATCAACTAGACACCATTTCACATGAGTTTGTCGAACAATACCTTACTGAGGAAGAAAAAGAATCATTAGCGACTCAATACTGGAAAATGGAGGTCAATGTACCTACCACCGTATCTCTCATGAGAAACAAAGGCCAGAAGGTAGTCCCTTTTTGGTTGAAACCATCGGGGTTTGCACTCAAGGATATGGAAGTTCAAAATGAACACGATACCTATGAAGTCTGGCAAAAAGATTTTGATGCCGGTGAAATTCATTTGGGCATCAATGGTTTTGGAAAACACCGACCCGTTTACTTCCTAGGACTTGCACCACAAAATCCTGAAGACCAATTGGAAATCACTCCCATCTTTCCGGAAAAACAACATTTTGAGGTTTTTGATGTGGGTGCTTTCACTTACCATGACTGGAGTGGCCTTACCCTCACTTCTGTACCAGAAGCCCTTAAGGGACAACAATTGCTAACAACCATTAGGGGTAGAGCAAGAGAAGCCCATATGGTGAATGCCTTTAGAACTACTAATTTCCCCACTAGAAAAATACCTGACCAAGTTCTTCTTACATGGAGCGATTCGTCTGAAACCTCCATGGACATCCAATGGAGAACTACTGAAACGGTAGCATCCGGCACTGTCAGATATTGGAAAGAAGGAACCAATGATACGCTGGAAACACAGGCAGAAAAATTTCTAATGGAAGACAGACTGCTGCAAAATGACCGATACATGAATAGGTTTACTGCGAAAGTAAGGTCAATGGAAGCAGGTACTAAATATGGTTATATCGTTGGAAATGAAAAGGCAGGTTGGTCATCACCTGAAACCTTCACCACTGCTCCTGATAAAAATAAGTCTTTCTCTTTTGTTTGGTCAGGAGATGTGCACCTTGATGAAGTATGGGGTAATAACATTCAAAAAGCAGAAAAAAGATTCCCTGACATTGCTTTCTATTATATCGCAGGAGACCTTGTAAATACGGGTTTATACAGGGATGATTGGGATAAATTATTCCAATATGCTGGAAGTACGATCGCCAGAAAACCCTTGATGGCAGTGCCCGGCAATCACGACAGCCAAGATGGCTTGGGTGCATGGATGTTTGAAGAAATGTTGAGCTACCCCTCCGATAGCCCTTCACCTGAAATGGCCGGAAGGTCTTATGCCTTTAATTATGGAAACACCCTTTTCCTAATGATTGACTCTACTTTTCCCAATGAAGACCAAACAGCATGGATAGAAAAAAAATTGAAAGAATCAGATGCTACCTGGAAAATTGCAGTATTTCACTTTCCTCCTTTCAATGAGGTAGAACCTTATGAAGACATTCAAGGTGAATGGGGACCACTTTTTGACAAATACCATGTGGACATGGTCATGGGAGGACATTTCCACTATTATATGCGATCCAAGCCTTTGAACAACGGAGAAATTGTAAATAGCCCTAAGGATGGAACGATTTATTGGATCTCTGTAGGTACTACCGGAAAAAATAAAGACATCGGAACTGGCTCCTATGCTGAAATTCAATTCCCTGCAGACCACTTGTATCAATACATCACAATTGACGGAAAAAGCATGAAAGCTGAGACCATCAATGTGGATGGAGAAACAGTTGATAAATTTTCTATCAATAAATAATAACTCCTTTTGTTGCTTTAAAGCCTGTCTACCAATAAAAGGTGGGCAGGCTTTTTTTTGCACTAGATATTTTTCAAATTATACTGGCAGAAACCTTTATTTACCTGTATTTTTAACTCAGATTTCGCAATGGAATTTCCCAGGCTTACCCCCATTCCTTTGGTAAACAAAAGATTACCAAAAGACTACATATAAAGCTGAAGAAAGAATTATCAGGCAAGCAGGACATCCATAAAAGGATAAAGCTCAATTACACTCCTTGCCATTCCATGTATAAATCACCACTTTGGATAACCTCGTTATCCAAGGTACACAATAGACTAATGATTTACATCGACCTACATATATGTACCTGATATTTGATACCGAAACCACCGGGCTCCCAAGGAACTACAATGCCCCCATGTCTGACTTGGACAACTGGCCTCGTTTGGTTCAATTGGCTTGGCAGCTTCATGATGAGAAGGGAAAGCTTATTTCAAATAATAATTATATAGTTAAGCCTGAAGGTTTTACTATCCCTTATAATTCGGAAAAAATTCATGGTATTTCAACCCAAAGGGCCTTAAAAGAAGGGCATGACCTATTAAAAGTGCTGGAGATTTTTGAAGAAGATCTCAAAAAAACAACTTTTCTGGTTGGCCATAATATAGGTTTTGATATATCAATTGTAGGGGCAGAATTATTGAGAACCGAACGC
>NZ_CAXBOC010000593.1:0-3113 GCF_963976465.1 uncultured Cyclobacterium sp.
CAAGCAGCTCTTACCCGCATTATCGGCAACAGGCCACAGTGATCTGGCTTATCAACTTCTACTCAACGAAGAATACCCTTCTTGGGGATTTGAAATAAAAAATGGGGCCACCACTATTTGGGAGCGCTGGGACAGCTATGTAAAAGACGACCCGGATAAAATGTCCAGCCTAAACAATGGCATGAACTCTTTTAGTCACTATGCTTTCGGTTCAGTTTTTGAATGGATGTTTCACAATATGGCAGGCATCAAAACCGAGGAAGTGGCTTACAAAAGCTTTACAATTGCCCCTGAAATACCGGAGAAGGAGATCAATTATGTTGCTGCCAGCCACCAATCCATCCATGGAAATATCAGTAGTTCTTGGAAAAGAGTAGGAGAAAAACTCTATATGGAAGTAAGTATACCTGTGAATACACAAGCAACCGTATTTATTCCGGCCAAAAGTGAACTAGACATAACCATGGACAACCAAAGGCTGGACCAGAACGAAGACCTGCAGAAGGGTCATTTTCTTGAAGGAAAACAAGTCCTGAAGTTAGGTTCAGGTACTTATCGTTTCGAAAGCACCATAAAGTAAATGATTCGCTAAAAAAACGCTGATATTTGCGAGCGTTTATTCTTTTATCCTCTCAGCTAAGTTAAGCCCGTCCTATTTACATGTCTCAGCAGGGCGGGCTTAATTTTTATTGCTATAGATTGAAATACCAAACAGACAAAGAATAATACCTTTTCTCTTCAAAGAATAAAGGTAGTCAATCCATCATTCGAAAAACCTTTTCCCAAATATCGGCATCAACCGGAACACCTAGCCGCAGATTTTCTTCTCTTCTGATAAAAGACTGTTCTCCCGGGAAATTAATGTCCATTCCATCAAAAACCTTAGATTTTTTCAGATCTGCAATGGTTTGTTCAATTTTCTCATCCAACTTGGTCTTAGAAATTCCCATTACCTCAGGGTGAATGCATAAAAAAAACTGTGAAACACCAAACTCCTCTTGCTGCCTACCAATTTCATAAGTAGACTGCCCACCAGAAAGGCCTGAAGCCAGTAAGTCCAGCATCAATGACAAGCCAGCTCCTTTCCATAGCCCTATAGGCAAGGGCAGCTGCTCAGCAATAACTTCAATTGGATTTTTGCTAAGCTTTCCCACTGCATCAAAACCAGCCGCATAAGGCAATTGCCTACCTGATTTTTTATAAATCGCCATTTTACCATAAGAATACTGAGTCATGGCTGTATCTAAAATTACGGCTTTGTTTTGATATGGAAGACCTATTACCAAAGGGTTGTTGCCTAGTTTAGGCTCTTTTCCTCCCCATGCAGGCATATTAGGAATGGTATTGGTAAAGCAAATACCGATACACCCTGCTTCCGCCGCTTGCCAGCCATAATTGCCTGCTCGCATCCAATGATTGGTGTTTCTTAGGGCAACACAACCCATCCCATTTTTAGTAGCCATGGTGACAGCCTTTTTCATGGCGATGGAGGCATTGTACATCCCTGCACCCAATTGTCCATTCCAGCGCTCCATGATTGGCAAAGCAAATTCTTGTATGGGTTCCACCTCCGGAACTACCATCCCTTTCTCCACCTGCTCCAAAAAGGCAGGGAAACGATTCAATCCATGAGAAGCCACTCCATCTAGACTGGCCATGGCAAAAAGCTCAGCACAAATTTTGGCCTTCTGATCCTCAAATCCATGTTGAATTAAGATCTTGGAAAAAGTGGTTTTTAAAATTTCAAATGGGATTCTAGTGGTAGTGTCCATATTGGTATAGGGTATAAATTAATTTTGAATAAAGTAAGCAATTTTACCGGCCGAAAAAACCCAGTAATCAATTTTCCCTTAAAGGAAGTGATAACTATTAAACGATCCATTAAAAATATTTCTGAAACCATAGGTATCAGCCCTTTAAAAAGCTCACCCTAACCCCCATAAAATGAACGATTAATCCATAAGCTATTTAAATTTTTCTAAAAACCAATTGCCGTTATAAAAATAAATTAATGATTTTATTATCTATTTTACCCTCAATTTTATAATTTGCGCAGATTACAATATCATTTTTTTATTTATGATATTTTTTTTATATTAGATTAAGTCATAAAGTAATGTATAGGTATTTATCTATTTCTATTTTTTATATTTTTCTATTTACACCCCTGGTATTAAATGGAACAAACTTTTCTATCCCCAACTATTCAAGTATAAAGAAAGACTATAAAATTACTTTATCAGAGGACTACTCCTATGAAATTGAAATCAATCAGGTAACCACGATCTATGACAAAAAAGGATTATCACATGCATCCTATCACTTTATCATAGATCAATTCACCAACTTAGATAATTTTGATCTGAAGGTAATAGACCCCATAAAGGAAAAAACCATAAAGAAAATAAAAGCCAAAGACCTTCAAGAAAGAGATTTAATAACAAGTGGAAATATTTATCAAGATTTAACCTTAAAACAATTTAACCTGCAGTCAACTTCCTTTCCGGTAAGGGTCGAAATGAAGCTAAAGCTTAGAAAATCAGGTAATTTTTATTTCCCTTCCTGGAGGCCACAAAATTTTTACCATCAAAAAGTAGAGCAAGCACGCTTGGAAGTAAACTATCCGAAATCCCTAGGGATTCGTTATAAAACCCAGCAATTTGAAGGTGTTTTCGATGACAATTCAATGGGCGACCATCAATCGCTAGTCTGGACGATAAATGACCTCGCTCCTGTTCCTGAGGACACGGAAGAAACAGATTTGACTAAAATAACTTTAGCGCCCGAAAAATTTGGGATGGATGGGTTTGAGGCAAGAATGGACACATGGAAGAATTTCGGTCTGTGGTTTTATCAATTAAATAAAGGTAGAACCAAACTTCCCAAAGGATTCAAACAAGAGCTTCAGGAGATGGTCAATGGTACAGATAGTTCAATTGAAAAAATACAAATACTATACACCTACCTACAGAAAAACTACAGGTATGTGAGCATACAATTGGGCTTGGGGGGTTGGCGTCCGATGGAAAGTGAAGAGGTACTTTCTAAAAAGTATGGGGACTGTAAAGGGTTGACTTTATTTATGCAAGCCATGCTATCTGAGATCGGTATTT